>NZ_JACHIA010000007.1 GCF_014202995.1 Longimicrobium terrae | reverse complement strand
CGGCCACAAGACGCCGCGCGACGCGATGCTCGACTGGTACCAGAAGAGCCCAGGACTCTTCCGTGCCGACCCACATAATCACCCGGGCCTTGACATCTACCGTCCCCCGAGCCAACTCCGCCGAACGCGCCGGTCCATGCCCGCAATGCAGTTGAAGCCCCGAACCGGATGCTCCAGCAGCCGGTGTCGGGGCTTTCCGCTTTCTGAGCGGCGGATCCATTCGCTCAACCAAGCCCGCTCACCCCACGAATCTCAGCCACCGCACGATCGTCGCGTGCCCTGCTGTTCGCCGTCGACGTCGCCGTTGCTGTTGCGCGGTGAAGTCTCACGGTGTTGTCGTGAGACTTCCCCCGTTGTCGCGGCGGATTCATCCGCTCAACGAATCCCTGCTCACCGCGCCGACCGTGAGACCCGCGAGAATTCCGATAATCGTCCAGAAACGAAACCCTTTTCCTTCCCCGCCCCGCACACTACCTATTGTGCAGCACGGCGCGCGCGGACCCTCCGCTGCGCAATCCGTGGCACTCCCCCCGCCCCGGACATCCCCGCTGAAACATCCAGAACCGGCGTGCGGTACATGGTGACAGGCGCGTCGCGCCGGTGTGACATCCACCGCCCATTCTTGGCACCGAAGTAGCACTTTCCGCGGACCAGAATCCCCCACCCGCGCCTGCCTTTGCCGGCGGCGCGCGGGCGCACCGGCCTGGCGGGCCGGCACTCCTGTGACCGGGAGCGTACGTGCGAGGAAACGGATCGGGCGGAGCGCTTCAGCGCGAGCTGGAGCACCGCATCAGGAACGGAAGATGTGTGTACTGCCGGGCCCCCGCGGCCCCGGACCGCCCCCTCACCCGGGAACACGTGATCCCCCAGGCGCGCGGGGGACGAAGGCGGGACGCCCGCATCATCGTTCCCGCCTGCGCCGACTGCAACCAGCGGCGGGGCTGCCAGGAAGTCGTTCTCTTTCTCCTCGCCCGTCCCGGGCGCATCCTGGCGTTTCTGGAATACCTCTCCACTCTCGATCAACCAACCGCCCGCCAGATTGACATCCGCGTGTTCGCGGAGGTCTACGCCGCCGTGTGGCTGCTGGCGGAAAGCTCCGCGGGCGACCAGCCGTGGCGCACGCAGCTGGACCGGCTGTGCGCCGGCCGGCGGCTGCACCGGCGGAGGTACGCCGCGCGCCGCATTGTCACGGCGGCGGCGGTGCGGCTGGAAAGGACGCGCGACCGCACCTGTCCCGAGGCGCCCAGCTGCCTGCTTCCCGCGACGCTGCAGGGGAGCGGCGGGCTGAACGGCGCCACCATCACGCGGGGGATGGCGGCGCTCATCGGCATGCTGGCGCTGGTGTGGGAGGCACCGGCCGAGCGCGTGCTGGAAGAACTGGAGCGCGAACGCCGCCGCTCGCACCGCGCTGAAGACGGCGATCACATGCAGTCCGTGGGCGAGGCGGATGATGACAAGGTCGTGTCGCTGGATGGATGGAAGCAGCGGCGCGGACGCCGCCGCCGGTTGCGCGTGGATCAGCGCGGCGGGCGATCATCCCGCCGTGGCGCCGCCTGATCGCGACCGGCACCACGATTGATCTTTTCACCTGATGGACGGAAAGGCCCCGGACGCCGCATTGGCGTCCGGGGCCTTTCTGTGCGGCGGCGGGATGAGGATGATCGGGTTGACTGTCTGTGTGACCAGCCATTCGTGCGTCCGGACGGTGTGGCCCTCACCCCGCGTGCTGCGCACGACGACCCTCTCCCACGAACGGATGTGGGAGAGGGAGCACACCCCAGTTCGGTGGGGGAATGGATTCGGGGCGCGTTCGCGGGCCTGCGTCCGGCGGTTGAAACCGCGCCTCGAAGAACACGAAGTCCGCCTGCGCGGACTGCGGCCGACGCGGTGTGTGTTCCTGATGCAGTTGAAGCCCCGAACGGCGCCTGTGGGCAACGTGTCGGGGGTTCCCGCTTCTGGAGCGGCGGATTCATTCGCTCAGGATACTGTCCGCGGTGCTAATTTCCGCCTCCCGCACTGAACCGTTCCTCTTCCCCCAACCCTCCCCCAGTCTTTTTTGGGGGAGGGTGGGCCGGTGGTGCCGGCCCGGGTGGGGGCCGCCCGCGAACTCCGCCTGTCGCGCCTGGTCCTTTGCAATCAGCGCATGGGGCCGTAGAAGTCGCGGCCGTATCCGCGGAACTCTTCGTCGTAGCGGCCGTAGGCCGCCTCGCGCTCCCACCCCATCGGCAGGCCGCCGCCGCGCATGGTGCTGGATCCACCGGTGGTGTTGTACGGACGCCAGTACCCCGTGCTGTCCACGATGCGCTGGTCGAAGTCGCCGCCGAACGCGTTGTGATTCTCGCGGTACTGATTGGGCTGGGGATTCACGTACTCGCGGTTGTACCGCTGCGTCACCCGGTTGTTGTACGTGGGATGCCCGCGGTACGGCGCATCGTAGCTCCCCGCGGCGCCGCTCATCCCTCCCCCGCCCATCCCGCCTCGCCCGCCGAAGTCCCGGTCGTACACGCGCATGTGCACGGGGCGGCGGCTGGCCGTCTGGCTGTATCCGCGCAGCCCGAAGTCGTATCCGCGCGGCCGCTGGCCCTGCATTCCGCGGTCGTATCCCCGGCCGAATCCCTTATCGTATCGCATCGGTTCTCCCCTGGTGTGCGTCCGCGTGCGCCATCCATCCCGCCCGCAACCGTCGGCAGCGGCACTTTGCAATCGACGTTCCGGCGCGCCACGGCATTCCGTTTGCCGCCCCGCCCGTCCCGCATCCACCCATCCACATCACCCGGGAATCGAACTGATGGCCTGCCCCACGATCACGCTGACGGGAATCACCACCGAAGTGTGGGACTGCTGCCGGCGCGAGGCGCGGCGCATGGGCGTGGCGTTTCCGGAGGGCGACGCCGGCGGCGTGCGCCATCCCGAAGCCGACGCCGACTTCGCCTGGGATTCCGTTTCCGCCACGCTGCAGGTGACGTTTACGCGCACGCCGTCGTATATCCGCTGCGAGATGCTGGAAGCTCGTCTGCGCGAAGGCGCGCGCATGTGCGGCGCCAAGTAGCGCCTTCATCCCCCGGATCACGCCAGCGGACGAACGTCGCCGAGCGACCTCGAGGGAGCCGCACTCTGCCTGGACGGACGTCGCACCGTCGCGGATCCCCCGTCACCATGGCATCGGCGCTGCGGCGGAAACGAGGTTCCCCGGCTGAAATCGTCCTCATCGGGGCGCTGGGAGGCACGAGATGCGGCACGCGAGTTGCTTTACGATGCAAAGCACTTGACATGCGGGCCCAAACGCTGCATCCTGTGATCACCATGGCAAACATCCACCCCATCCGGCCGCTCCCGCAGGAGCCCACTGACCCGAGCCTCGATCTGAGCGCGCGGGCCATGGACAACCTGCGCTTCATCCGCGAGACGATGGAGCGCGCGGGGAGCTTTACCGCGCTCAGCGGCTGGGGGCTGGTGGTGATCGGGGTGGCCGGGCTTCTGGCCAGCTGGCTTGCCGGGCGCCAGCACACCGCCGAAGACTGGGTGGCGCTGTGGATGGTTTCGGCCGTGGTCTGCGTGCTCATCGGCCTGCTGACCACCGCCATGAAGGCCCGCGGCGCCCGCATGGGGCTGCTGACCGGACCCGGCCGCAAGTTCGCGCTCAGCCTGGCGCCGCCCATGGTGGCCGGGGCGATTCTGACGGTGGTGCTGTACCGCGCCGGGCTCAGCACCGGCCTGCCCGGTCTGTGGCTCATGCTGTACGGCGCGGGGATCATCACCGCGGGCGCGTTTTCGGTGCGCGCGGTGCCGCTGATGGGCGTCTTCTTCATGATTGCGGGGACGGTGGCGCTGTTCTCTCCCGCGTCGTGGGGCAACATGTGGATGGCGGCCGGCTTTGGCGGGCTGCACATCGTCTTTGGCACCCTGATCGCCCGGAGGCACGGTGGGTGACGCCAAGCGGGCCCAGACGCCCGCCACTTCGTCCGTTCTGCGCAGCGTGGCCGGCGCGGCCGACGACACCGCCGCCGAGCTCGACCGGCTCATCCACGAGCGCGTGCGCCTGGGCATCGTGAGCGCGCTTGCGGTAAACGCGTCCATGTCGTTCAACGAGCTCAAGACCATGCTGGGGCTTACGGACGGCAACCTGAGCGTGCACGCCCGCAAGCTGGAAGAAGCCGGCTACGTGGACTGCGCCAAGAGCTTCGAGGGGCGCACGCCCCGCACCGAATTCAGCCTGACCGATTCCGGCCGCCGCGCGCTGGAAGCGTACCTGAACCACATGGAAGCGCTGATCCAGGCCGTCCGTGATCGCTGACCGTCCCTTTTTTTACCCGCGAGCTTTACGATGCAAAGAACTCTGCAAATTCACCGCTCCGCCGGGCTGCACGTGGCGCTGATCATGGACGGCAACGGCCGCTGGGCCAACGCGCGTGGCTGGCCGCGGCTGGCCGGCCACCGCGAAGGCGCAAAGACGGTTCGCACCATCGTAGAGGCCGCGCCGGGGCTGGGAATCGGCACGCTGACGCTGTACGCCTTCAGCAGCGACAACTGGGGCCGCCCGTCGCGCGAGGTCGCCGGGCTGATGCGGCTGTTCCGCTCGTACCTGGCCGCCGAGGCGCAGCGCTGCGTGGAGAACGGCGTGCGCATGCGCATCATCGGGCGGCGCGACCGGCTGCCGGAGGTGCTGGTGCGGCAGATTGACGCCGCGGAATCCGCCACGGAGCATGGCAGAAAGCTTACGCTGCGCATTGCGCTGGACTACTCCGCGCGCGACACGCTGATGCGCGCCGCCGCCACCCTTTCCGCCACGGGCGCGCCCACCCGCGAGGAGTTCGCCGCCGCGATGGCCGGCGCCATGGGCGAGCAGGCGCCCGCGCCGGACGTGGACCTGCTGGTGCGCACCGGCGGCGAGCAGCGGCTGAGCGACTTTCTGCTCTGGGAAAGCGCGTACGCGGAACTGTACTTCACCCCGCTCGCCTGGCCGGACTTCAGCCCCGCCGCGCTGGGCCAGGCGGTGGACTGGTTCCACGGCCGCGAACGGCGCTTCGGACGATTGAAGGAATCCGCCTGAGCGGATCATCCTGACGGGACCGGAAGAGGCCGGTTGCCCGTTCCGCGATGACGGGAACGGGCCGACGCTCCTCATCCACAGATACCCGGCGGATCCACACGCCGCTACTGAAACGACAATCCATGGCGGAAACCCGCGTTTCCGCCGACATCCACCCGAAAGGACGCGACCCAGATGACCACGATGGAGATGGCCGGCGACGCCGAGCCCCGTCCCGAAGCACGCTTCGGGCTCACCGCCAGGACGCGCACCGGCCTTGCCATTACCGGCGTGGCCGTGACGGTCGGCGTCGCGGGCGACCTGCTGCTGCGCGCCTCGCCGTGGGGGATCAGCCTGCCGCTGTGGACCGCACTGCTGGTGGCGGCAATCGTGGGGCTGCAGCGCTGGACGGAGGCGGACGACGCGGCGGTGGGGTGGATTCCGCTCATCCTGGGCGCGGCGTCGCTGGCCGCGTGGCGCGACTCGCCCACGCTCAAGGCGCTCAGCATCACCGCCGTCCTCGTCATTCTGGCGCTGGCGATGATGCGCGCGCGCGGCGGCAGCGTGCGCCTGGCCGGGCTGGCGCACCACGCGCTGGGCATCGCCACCTCCGCGGGGGACGCCGCCATCGGCGCCGTGCGGCTGCTGTCGGGAGACGTGAACTGGAGCGAACTGCGCGCACGGAGCGGATCGGGCACCACCGTGGCGGTTTCCGTACTGCGCGGCGCGGGGCTGGCCGTTCCGCTGCTGCTGCTGTTCGGCGCGCTCCTTGTTTCGGCGGACGCGCGCTTCGAGAGCCTGCTGGGCGGATTGTTCCAGATGGACACCCCGGCGCTCATCCTTCACCTGCTGTTCAGCGCGCTGGTGGCGTGGATCGCGGGCGGCGTGCTGCGCACCATGACGCTCGGCGGCGGACAGCCGGGGCCGGAGATCGCCCGCCCCGCGTCGCTTTCCCTGGGCATCGTGGAAACCGCGACGGCGCTGGGGCTGCTGAACCTGCTCTTTCTGGCCTTTGTCATCGTCCAGCTTCCCTACTTCTTCGGCGGCGCGGCGCTCATTCAGGCGCCCGGCTCGGCCACGTTCAGCGACTACGCGCGGCGCGGCTTCTTTGAACTGGTGACGGTGGCCGGGCTGGTGCTTCCCATGCTGCTGGCCGCGGAGTGGCTGGTGCGGCGGGAAACGGCGGCGCATCATCGCGTTTTCCGCCTGGTCGCGGGCGCGCAGGTGGCGCTGCTCTTTGTGATGATGGGAAGCGGCGTGCACCGCATGCGGCTGTACTGGGGCGCGTACGGCCTTACGGAACTGCGCGTGTACACGATGGCCTTCATGCTGTGGCTGGGCGTGGTGGCGGGATGGTTCGCCTGGACGGTGCTGCGCGGACAGCGGCAGCGCTTTGCCTGGGGCGCGCTGGTGGCGGCATTCGACATGGTGGCGCTTCTGCACCTGGCCAACCCGGACGCGCTGATCGTGCGCGTGAACGCCAGCCGGCCGGACGCCGCGCTGCGCTTTGACGGCGCCTATGCCGCCACGCTGAGCGCGGACGCGGTTCCGCAGCTGCTGGCGGCCATGCCCGCCATGAGCGCCGGCGCGCGCTGCCGCGCCGCGGAGGGCCTGCTGGCACGGTGGAGCGAGGGAACGGGCGACTGGCGCAGCTGGAGCCTGGCCCGCGCCCGCGCCGGCCGCGCCATGCAGGCCAACACCAGGCGCCTGGAGACGATGAGCTGCCCGGAGCCGGCGCCCGTTCCGCAGGCCGCCCCCGCCGCGTTCGGCACCGCGCCTCCCGCCATCGCCGCGCCCCGCGTGGACACGACGACGGCCAGCCCGCCCGCCGTGATCGGCCCGCCGGCGGCCGTGGTGGATCCGGCCGCGGCGCGGATCGACTCAGTGGAGGCAGCTACACCGGTGCAGGCGCCCGCGCGGGCGAGCGGAAGCACGGAGTACGGATATGGGAGCCGCCGGTGAGCGCGCCCCGGTACGCGCCCGCCGCGCACCAGGCCGTCCCGCCGGAGATCCGCCCGTCGTCGCTGGCGCTGGTGCCGCTCCCGGCCAGGCGCCCGCCGCCCCCCGTCCCCGCGCCGGGTGACGGACCGCCCGCGTCGTGGGTGTTGCACACGATGGGCTACGTGGGGCTGTTCATCGTCCTGGCCGGGAGTTTCCTGGATGGGTGGGACCGGGGCGCCAGTGCCTCGCTGTACGTTCTCGGCGGGATGTTCGTCACCCTCGCCGGGGTGGCCGTCCTTGTTCACACGCTGGTCCGGCCCACGGAGCGCAAGTACCGGCAGCTTCTGCTGGCCGTGGGCGCGCTGGCGGCCACCCTGTACGCCGTGGTGCCCATCACCCGCGCGGCCGGCGAGATCCGCGCGGGGGGTCAGGCGGCCGCGCTGCAGCAGGTGGCGGATGAGGTGGTGCGCTTTGGACGGCTGCGGGAGTGGGGACAGGGGTACGCGAGCGAGCATCTGGTCATCGACGGGTACCGCCGGGGCTCGCTGCCGGACGTCCTGACCTCCGACACGGATTCGCTGGGGCGCACGGTGGACGCGGTGCTGCTGGCGAAGGGAGCCAGTCGGGAAGAGTTTGACGCGCTGGTCGATCACCTGGAGCGGGCCGGCGTGCAGATGATGGTCATGGCGGGCGGGGGCGTGGCGCTTCGCACGGACGGATACAACGACATCCTGTTCTACCTGCCGCCCGGGCGCGCGCGGCGGCCCGCGGAGCCCATCCTGGGCTACGCGGACTGGGGGAGCACTCCGCTGGGCGGCGGCTGGTACCAGCTCACAAGGGACAGCGGGGAACGATGAACGAAAGCGGCGCCGCCCCGGAATCCGGAGCGGCGCCGCTTTTCATCCACCGAAAACCCGGTCAGAAGCGCCAGGAAACGCCGGCGCGCAGCAGCAGCAGGTTGTTGGTGCTGTAATCCACGTTGAACGTGGTGTTGTCGCCGGTGATGTCGCTGGCCAGCTCGCTCTGGCGCAGGCGAAGGCGGTCGCGGTCCACGAAGGTGATGTAGTCTTCCACGCCGAACGACAGCCCCACGCCGTGCGAATTGAGCATGGTGACCGCGTCCACGCCCAGGTTGAGGGCGAACTCGCGCGAGGTGAAGTTGACGTTCTCGCCGAAGCCCTCGATGTCCGGGTAGCTCATCCACACCACCGCCGGCGCCACGGTCACGAAGGCGGCCGGGTGATAGCGGCGCTGGTCGGGGATGGGGTCCGGCAGGCGGTACTGGATGCCGGCCTTCAGAAAGGTGACGTCCGGGCCGTCCAGCACGTATCCGCCGTCCTCGCCGTCGTTGAACGTTACCTCGTCCTGGTCCCCCGGCGAGTAGCCGATGGAGGCGACGGCGTTCACCGGGCCAAAGACGCGCGCCTCGCCGTTGAGGCCCACGGCCACGCCGCCGCCCCGCGACGTGCGCACGTTGTACGTGGTGACGGCGTCGGTGCCCACGGCGGCCACGTCGTTGAAGCCGGTGGGCACGCGGTAGCCCACCCACGGCGTCAGGCTGAAGCGGGCGGGGGGCACCAGGTCCGGATGGGGCTGCGACTCCAGCCCCACCGTCTGCTGGGCGGCGGCCACGGCCGGCAGCGCCAGCGCGCCGGCGAGAACGAGCACACCGAAACGCATCGGTTTTCTCCTGATCGGGTCGCGAAGAAGGGGGGAAAGCGGGGCTTCTTCGGAGGGGAAATCGGGTGATTGGCCGGCAAAGATAGTACGGCGCGGACGCTTGCGGAATACTGGCGCGCGTCAGGCGCCGTCAGGGCGGAACACTGCATCCGTGGAGCGGAGCAGACGCAGATCGGCCTCCGTGACCACCGTGGGCTCCACCGGCAGCCGCGCGACGTTGAACCGCTCGATCAGCCGCGACGGATGCAGCCGTTCCCCCGGCTCCGCCAGCCCGCAGGTGGAGGCCAGCCAGCCGGCGACGGCATCGGCCGGCACGCCCGCATCGCGCAGTTCGCCCAGGGATACGGCGCCGTGCCGCTTGGCCAGCCGCTCGCCGTCCGGCCCCAGCATCAGGGGGACGTGCAGAAAGCGCGGCTCGGGCAGCTCCAGCGCGCGGTACAGCAGAATCTGCCGGGCGGTGGATGAAAGAAGGTCCGCGCCGCGCACCACGTCGGTGATCCTCATGGCCGCGTCGTCCACCACGACGGCGAGCTGGTACGCGGCCACGCCGTCCTTGCGGCGCACCACGAAATCGCCTTCGTCCGCGGGATCGAACGCGCACGGCCCCAGCAGCTCGTCCGTGAACGGGATGGGGCCGGAGGGCGCCGCCACGCGCAGCGCGAACTGCGAGCGCCCGAAGTCCGTGAGCGAGCCCGGGCCGGCCTGCACGCGGCGGTCGCGGCAGGTGCCGGGGTAGCGCGGCCCTTCCTCCCCCACGTGCGGGGCGCTAGCCGCCCCGGCGATGTCGCGGCGCGAGCAGGTGCAAGCGAACAGCATTCCCATCTCCGCCAGGCGGCGCAGGGCGGCCTCGTACAGCGGCTGCCGCTGCGACTGCACGTAGGGCGCATGGGGGCCGCCCACGTCGGGGCCTTCGTCCCAGTCCAGCCCCAGCCAGTGCAGTTCATCCAGCTGGCGCTCCATGTACCCCGGCCGCACCCGCCCGAAGTCCAGGTCCTCCACGCGCATGACGAACCGGCCTCCCGCCGCGCGCGCGTGCAGCCACGCCAGCAGCGCGGATCGCGCGTTGCCGACGTGCAGGGCACCGGTGGGGCTGGGGGCGAAGCGGCCGCGGGTCATGGGAGAGGGGAAGTGCGTGAGTGCGTGAGTGCGTGAGTGCGTGAGTGCGTGAGTGCGTGAGTGCGTGAGTGCGTGAGTGCGTGAGTGCGTGAGTGCGTGAGTGCGTGAGTAGGGAACGTACGTGAGTACGAGAGTACGGAAAGACGGGTGATGGACAGGATACGGCGATGGAGGGGCGGAAGCCAATGGCGGCGCGTCGGGCGGAGTTCGCGGGCGGCCCCCACCCGGGCCGGCACCACCGGCCCACCCTCCCCCAAAAAAGACTGGGGGAGGGTTGTTCGCGGCGGCGGGTTCGGTGCGGATAGCGAAGTTGAGCGCGGCGGTGAGTATCTGGAGCGAATGAATCCGCCGCTCAAACTGCGGGAACCCCCGACACCGGCCGCTGGCGCGTCTGGTTCGGGGCTTCAACTGCATCGGGAACAACACCACGGCAGACCGCGCTGCGAGCCGAACCGATCCCAGCGCCGAATGGCTCCCCCTCTCCCGCGGAGCGGATGGAGGGGGTTGAGGGGAGGGGGCCCTCTCCGAACGCGCGTCAAACGGCTGATCCATGCGGAGTTGCAGTTCTCCCCTCTCCGTGCGGCAGTTTGCACGGGGAGGGGCCGGGGGAGGGGCCCGCGAGGCGTTGGACGCGAACAGCCTTTCCGGAGCACACCGACACTGGGGTGTGCTCCCTCTCCCACATCCGTTCGTGGGAGAGGGTCGTCGTGCGCAGCACGCGGGGTGAGGGCCACACCGTCCGCCGCGCCACAACCCCGCAGACCACCCCCATCCCCATCCTCATCCCATTCTATCCCATCGAAAAAGCCTCCCCCGCACGCGGAAGAGGCTTCTCGTCGTCCAACCCTGTCACGCCGCGGATCAGAGCCCCAGCATGCGGTCCACGCGGGCCTCCAGCGACGGCTTGGTGGCGCCGGACAGCGCGCTCTCCAGCAGGTCCGCCAGCTCCTCGCCAAAGTCCGCCGGATGGCGGCGGCTGATGCGCACCAGCGGCGCAAACGCAAGCAGAATCGTGCGCGGCGCCTCGTCGTCATCCGCCTCGCCCGCGTCGTCCTTCCACCCGTCCGCCCGCCAGCCCTCGGCGCCCGGCTTCCACGGCTCGGTCTCGCCTTCCTCCGACTCCACCTCTTCCGGCACCATGCCGTCGGGAAGCTCGTCCACCGGAATGCTGAGCCCCACCATCGCCTGGATCTCCTGCGCGGGATCCTCCGGCTCCTCGGCCATCAGCCCCAGACGCACCGGACCCGTAATGACCTGGTGCAGGATGTTCACCGTTTCCGGCGGCAGAAAGGCGCGGAACGAAGGTGTCTCGTTCAGGCCGGAAAAGAAGGCCATGGGAATGAGCCCCGAATCGGGCGCCACCAGCCCCTCGGCCTCCACTTCCTTCATCTGCAGATCGACGGGTTCTTCCCGGAGGTACACATGCATGATCAGCCCCTAACGCGTTGTGCCGCAACACCCGCCCGCGCGGCGGTGCCCGGCCTTTGCAGTCCTTTCCACGGCTTCGCCTTGGTACACTCCATCCACCGCAGGTTCCCACCCCCGATTCCCGCGCGGGATTTCGTTATCCGCCAGCCGCGTGCATCCGTATCCAACGTCCACCACCCCGCCCCGCTGACAGCGGAACACCCGGTCCGCCACCCCGCGTCCATCCTTCCCGCTCCCGGATAGCGCCGGCCGAACTGTGCTCCGCCCGCGGCCTCCCTCCGCCGCACCTGAACGGCTCGGCGCACCGCCGGGTTTCGGCGATGACCGATTCGTCGTGCCCGCGCGAACCGCGCCGGAAAGACGGACGCGCCGCGCACACGGGGGTCACCTGTTACGCCAGCGCGCGGCAACCTCCGCGTTTTTCGCGACCCACACGCTTCCCGCCGCGGAGATACGAATGCAGATGCGGGCCCGGATGCAGGCGTCCGGTCGGCGGTCCGGGATTTGCCCGCCCGCCAGACGATCGTACCGTGGGATCTTTCCATCCTCCACACCCCGCGACCGGGCCATGATCCCGGAACCGGGGGTCTCGCCGTCGCGCTGGCGGCGGGAACGGGGAGGATGGACGGAGGTGGACGAAGCCGGGGCGCATCGTCCATCCCGAGCCCGGGGACTCTGAGGAGCGGCGCCGCGTGAGCGAACCCATGCTGAACATCCTCCTGGTGGAGGACGACGAGGTGGACGTGATGAACGTCCGCCGCGCGTTTCAGAAGAACAACATCCGCAACCCGCTGTGGGTGGCCGGAAACGGTCTGGAAGCGCTGGAAACGCTTCGCGGCTCCGACATGCCGCGCGAGCGCCGCCTGGTGCTGCTGGACCTGAACATGCCGCGGATGAACGGCATCGAGTTCCTGCGCGCCCTGCGCGAGGACGAGGAGCTGCGCCCCACGCCGGTAGTGGTGCTCACCACGTCGGCGGACGAGCGCGACCGCGTGGACGCGTACAACCTGAACGTCGCGGGATACATTCTCAAGCCCGTCACCTTCGTCAGCTTCGTGGAGACGATGGCGACCCTCAACAAGTACTGGACGCTGGTCGAGTACCCCTGACCGTGGCCGCTCCCGACTCGTACCGCATCCTGGTCGTCGACGACGACGCGCTGGACCGCATGGCCGTTCGCCGGGCCCTGCGCGCCGCCGGCGTGGACGCGCACGTGGACGAGGCGCGCGACGCGCCCGCCGGGCTGCGCGCCCTGCGCGAGGGACGGTACGACTGCGTGCTGCTGGATTACCAGCTTCCCGGCGGCGACGGCCTTTCGGTGCTGCGCTCCGCGCGCGAGGCGGGCATCGACACGCCGGTGGTGATGCTGACCGGCCACGGCGACCAGGAAACGGCGGTGGAGCTCATGAAGTCCGGCGCCGCCGACTTCGTGTCCAAGGCCGCCATCACCCCCGAGCGGCTGGCGCAGGGCATTCGCCACGCGGTGCGCGTGCACCGCGCGGAGGAGCAGGCCCGCCGCGCCGAGTCCGCCCTGCGCGAAAGCGAGGAGCGGTTCCGCAGCGCGTTCGAGGACGGCGCGGTGGGCACGGCGCTGGTGGCGGTGGACGGCCGCTTTCTGCGCGTGAACACGGCGCTGGCCCGCATGCTGGGCTGGTCGGTGGATGAACTGCTGCAGCGCCGCTTTGCCGACGTGTCGCACCCGGACGGCCTGGCGGAAGACGAAGCGCGGATGGCGCGGGCGCTGGGCGGAGAGGTGCGCTCGTACCAGAGCGAAAAGCGCTACGTGGCGCGAGACGGCCGCGCCGTGCCCACGCTGGAAAGCGTGTCGCTGGTGCGCGGCGGCGACGGCGAGCCGCTGTACTTCGTCACCCAGGTGCAGGACCTGACCGACCAGGAGGAAGCCCGCGCCGCGCTGCAGGAAAGCGAGGCGCGGCTGCGGCGCATCTCCGAATCGGGGATGGTGGGCATGCTGTTCTGGCAGGTGGACGGCGGCATCACCTCGGCCAACGAGACGTTTCTGCGGATGGCGGGATACAGCGCCGAGGACCTGGCCGCCGGTCGGGTGAACTGGGTGACCATGACCCCGCCGGAGTGGCTGGAGGCTGACCGCGCCGCGCTGGCGCAGCTGGCCGGCCACGGCGTGGCCGAGGCGTACGAAAAGGAGTTCGTGCGCCCGGACGGCAGCCGCATTCCCGTGCTGGTTTCCGCCGCCACGTTCGAGCAGACGGCCGAGCAGGGCGTGACGCTGGTGCTGGACATGACGCAGCGCAAGCGGATGGAGCAGGAGCGCGAGGCGGCCCTGGCGTCGCGCAGCCGCTTCTACGCCGCCATGAGCCACGAGCTGCGCACCCCCATCAACGCCATTCTGGGCTACAACGACCTGCTCCTGTCCGGCGTGTACGGCGACATGTCGGAGGTGCAGAGTTCGGGGGTGGAGCGGTCGCAGCGGGCCGCGCGGCACCTGCTGGATCTGGTGAACGACGTGCTCGACATCTCCAAGCTGGAAGCCGGCAAGATGGAGATCACCCCCGAGCCGGCCTCCATTCCCGAGCTGGTGCGCGACCTGTTCGCCACGGTGCGGCCGCTGGCGGCGGACAGCGGCAGCGCGCTGCACCTGCAGACCGAGGACGCGGACCCGCCCATTCTGACCGACCCGCGGCGGGTGCGGCAGATTCTGCTGAACCTGCTGAGCAACGCCATCAAGTTCGGGCGCGCGCGCCCGGTGTCGGTCTGCGTGCGCGGCGCGGCGGACGGCGGGATCACGGTGGAGGTCGCGGACCAGGGCGAGGGGATTCCCGCGGACCACCTGGAGCGCGTGTTCGAGGAGTTCGTGCAGCTTCCGGACGCCAACCTGGGCGGAACGGGGCTGGGGCTTCCCATTTCCCGCCGGTTGGCGGCCATGCTGGGCGGGCGGCTGGAGGCGGAGTCCGTCGTGGGCACGGGAAGCGTGTTCCGCCTGGTGCTGCCGCCCACGATTCCCGCCGCCACGCTGGACGTTGTCACCCTGGTCTGACCCGCCGTTTCTGCATCTTTTTTCATCCAGCCGCTTGGCGCCATTCGGGGATCGTACGGTCCGAACGCGCGCGAACCTTGCAGCCACGCCCCCCGCGCCGGCCCCGATGGACTGGCGGCGGGGGACGTTGTTCACCTAGGATGAGGAGCAATGACGATGCGGATGAAGAGCCTGGGACTGCGGGCCGCGCTGATGGTGGCGCTCGCCTTCTCCACGACGGGATGCCTGGCCGCCGCGGCGGCCGCGGGCGCCGGCGCGGCGATCGGCTACTCGGAGCGCGGCGCCAAGTCCGACGTGGGCGCGCCGGTGGCCACGGTGGTCGCCAACTCGCGCGCGGTGCTGCGGGTGATGGGCTTTACGCTGGGCTCCGGGAGCGAAGGCAACAACACCACCGTGGTGGGCACCAGGGGCGACATGCGCGTCACGGTGGACATCGAGAGCGAGGACAACGGCGCCTCGTCCGAAGTCTACGTCTTTGCGCGCGAAGGCAACCTGGACTGGGACCGCGACCTGTCGCGCGACATTCTCGGGCGGATCATGGCGCGCCGGTAGTTCCGCGCGGCAAGCGATCAGAAGCAGACGGCCGGCGGACGCAGCAGTCCGCCGGCCGTCTCGTGTTCAGGCGGGTTTCGTGGGCGGTTCGCCTTCTGCGGGTGAGGACGATCTTCAGCCTGTCCGCGCGGAAGATCAGGCGTGCTCACCGGCGGGAAGGATCAGGGGCGCCGAACCAATCTCCACCATTCGCCGTCTGCGTGGAAGGGACACCGCGCCGCGCGGAGATGCGGACACGCGGGAAGAAGCAATCGGGAGATCGACGGAACCGTGATGCTCGTAACCGTCGTTCTCTGCGCCTCTGCTGCTCTGCGTGAGGCATTTGCACAGCCCGCTCTCGCGCAGCATTTTCGCATCCACCACGCATTCGGGAGATGACGATGATGGAGCTTGAGCCGGTGGTGCTGCAAGGCGCGCACGTGCGCCTGGTGCCCATGACGATGGAGCACGTTCCCGCGCTGTGGGAGGCGGGAAACGATCCGGATCTGTGGCAGTTCACGCTGACGCAGAACCACTCGGAAGACGACATGCGGCGCTACGTGGAGGCCGCGCTCCGACTGCAGCAGCAGGGGACGGCGCTGCCGTTCGTCACCACGGAGGCGGCAACGGGACGGGTGATCGGCAGCACGCGCTTTGGCAACGTGGACACGTGGAGCCGGCGCGTGGAGATCGGGTGGACGTGGATCGCCGCGCCGTGGCAGCGCTCGCCCATCAACACCGAAGCCAAGTTCCTGATGCTGCGCCACGCGTTCGAGACGCTGGGCTGCATTCGCGTGGAGCTCAAGACCAGCGCGTTGAACCAGAAGTCGCGCCGTGCCATTGCCCGCATCGGCGGCCGGGAGGAAGGCATCTTGCGGAAGCACGCCGTCAGCGAGGACGGGCGCATCCGCGACACGGTCTACTTCGGCATCGTGGACGACGAGTGGCCCGACGTCTGCGCGCGCCTGCTGGCCATGATGGCCGAACCCCGCTCCTGACCGGCGGTTCGCCGCCCGCACGATCTCCATCCACAGAGCCCCATGAACCTGCGTCGCTTCCCCGCCCTGCTGGCCGCGGCCGCCCTGGGCGCGTGCGCTCCCGCCCTGGCGTCCGGCCCCGCGCCGGCCACCCGGGCCGAGGACCCGCGCGCCGCCGTCGCCGCGGCAGTGGATTCCATCTTCAACGACACGCTGTTCGCGCCCGCGCAGTGGGGCGTGCTGGTGCGGTCGGTGGAAACGGGCGAAACGGTCTACTCGCGCAACGCCGACAAGCTGTTCGTCCCCGCCAGCAACATGAAGATCGTCACCGCGGCGGCGGCGCTGGAGACGCTGGGCCCGGACTACCGCTACCGGACACGGGTGGCCGCCTCCGGCCCGGTGCGCGGCGGCGTGCTGCAGGGCGACCTGGTCGTCCAAGGCAGCGGCGATCCCACGATCTCGGAGCGCTTTGCCGGCGACGTGCGGACCGTGTTTCGCGCCTGGGCCGATTCGCTGCGCGCGCACGGCGTCACGCGCATCACCGGCGCGGTCATCGGGGATGACGACCGGTTCGATGACCTGCAGTTCGGCCGCGGCTGGGCATGGGACGACGTGCAGGATTCGTATTCCGCCGAGATCGGCGCGCTGGAACTGAACGAGGGCTTCGTGACCGTGCGCGTGCAGCCCCGCGCCGGGGCGGCGCCCGTCGTCACCCTGCGCCCGGCGACCTCCTCCATCCCGGTGTCCATCACCGCCACGACGGGTGCCGCGGACGCGCCCTCCACGCTGCGCATCAGCCGCGGCGCGCGGGGAGACATCCTGGTCAGTGGCGCGATCCCGGCGGACACGGCGTTCATCCAGCAGGAAGTTTCCGTCATCAACAACACCGCGCAGTTCGCGGCCGTGCTGCGCGACGCGCTGCAGGAGTCGGGGATCACTGTCGGGGGTGCGGCGGTGGACGCGGACGATCTGCCGCGCGGCGCGCGCGGCGCCACGACGGACCTGTTCACGCACACGTCCGTGCCCCTGCGCGAGATTCTGCCCGGCTTTCTGAAGCCGAGCCAGAACCAGATCGGCGAACTGCTGCTCAAGACGATGGGTGCGGAACTGCGCGGCGCAGGCACGGCGGACGCGGGGATCGCCGTCGTCGACAGCGTGACACGCGCGTGGGGCCTGCCGCGCCGGTTGCTGTCGCAGGCGGACGGAAGCGGACTGTCGCGGTACAACCTGGTCGCGCCGTCGTTTCTGATCGCCGTGCTGGACCACGAGCGCCGCGGACCCAACGCGGCCGTCTTCCGCGACGCGCTCCCGGTGGCCGGCGTGGACGGGACGCTGGCGGCGCGGATGCGTGGCACGCCGCTGCAGGGGAACGTGCACGCCAAGACGGGCACGCTGGGTGGTGTGCGCTCGCTTTCCGGCTACTTCACCACCGCCGCGGGCGAGCCGATGATGTTCAGCATGATCGTGAACAACCACACGTTGAGCGCGCGCGACGCGGACCGCCTGGCCGAAGCGGCACTTCTGCGTTTCCACAGGCTTCCGCGCGCGCCCAGCCGCTGAGAACTGCCGTTTCACACGGAGGGCACGGAGGGGACACGGAGGGCACGGAGGAACAGCAACGGATCGGGATCACGCAGAGCAGCAGAGAAGCAGAGAACAGATATAAAGCATTGTTGATGTTGTTCTTTGCTTTCCCTCTGCTGCTCTGCTCCTCTGCGTGAGGTTCTTCTTTTCCTCCGTGCCCTCCGTGCATCCTCCGTGACCTCCGTGTGAAACGGCAGTTCTGCACAGCATGGGATCGAGAACGGAAAACGGCCGGAGCCCGCATGAGGCTCCGGCCGTTCTGATATGATTACTGCAGGATCGATTCAGCGCGGGCGCCGCTCGTCCGGGTTGGGCCCGCGCGGATCGTGGCCCGGCGCACCCGGAGGCGGAGGCGGCGTGCGCGGCTGCACCGGCATCCGGCCGATTCCCTGCGACGCCATCAGCGCCTGCTCGGCGCGCTGCACCCGCTGGCTCAGCCGGCCCACCAGAATGCGCGTGGCGCGCAGGTCGTGGTTGCTCTCGATCAGCATCAGCCCCATGTCGGCCGCGCCCCACAGCAGCCCGGCGAACACGATCAGCCGCGTGGCCTCCACCAGCAGCCGCGGAACGGCCGCGCTCCCTTGGGTGGTGATCCCCATCACGATTTCCGCGATCAGCAGCAGAAGCAGCAGCAGGCTCAGGATCTTGAAGAGCCGCGCGATGTACCGCAGCCCCGCGTGCGGCTCCAGATCCTCGTCGCGCACGTCCATCTCCGGCGCCACGTACGTGCTGCTCGTGCGCGGTTCATCCCGCCGCTCCGCCCGGAGCTCCGTGTCCCGTCCGTCGTCCGCCACCGTGTGCTCCTCGGCTTCGTGGGTTTTCTACAGGCGTGCGCGTCCGCCTACCACCGCGCGCGAAAGCCCCGGGTGTCGATGTGCACCATGCCCTGGTGCCCGCCCGTGGGAGGATAGTAGTGCATGCCGCCGACCAGATTCGGATACTTGGCCTCTACCCGGTCCACCGCCGCGCCGATCACGCGTGCGTCGGCCAGGTTGATGCTTCCGTCGCCGTTCAGGTCGTCCATGATGTTGTTGTTGTCGTTGTCGATGGCGATGTCCATGGCGTCGCCGTACATGTGCCGCGACAGCTTGCCCCGCCCCACCGTATTGCCGCCGCCCGCGTTGTAGCTGGGCGTGCGGAATCCGCTGACGGCAAAGATGTTCGTTACCGGGTGCCCCATGGCCTGCAGCTCCTGGATCACCAGCTCCACCTTGTCCAGCACGCGCGGCTGCACCGCCACGTACTTGGGCCACACGTTTTCCTGGCCCTTGGTGATGAAGTCCTTGAGCTGGATGTGCTCCGAAAGCCACAGGTCGCGGTTCTCCGGCGTCACCTGAATGAGCCCCGCCGGCGGCCGGTACACTTCCTTGGGCGCGCCACCCTGCTCGTACGGCCAATTGCCGATGTTGTAGCTGCCGATGCGTCCGTTCTTCTTGTCCGAGAGCGGCACCAGCGTAATGACGTGCACGTCCGAGGCGGGTCGCACGGCGTCGCGCACCTGCAGCACCAAGTTCCAGATGCCGGACTGCGTGGGCGTGCCGCTGGCGGGAATGCGCTGGCCTTCCTCGTTCTGCAGCACGATCCGCGCGTCCGCGGGAAGGCTGTCGGCCCCCGCGGGAAGGTCCACCTGCTCGCCCGGCTTTACGATGTCGACCTTTAGGGCGCCGCTCTGCCCGCCAGCCTGCTCCTCGTAGTCGGACTCGAACGACTGGACAAAGGCATCCACCAGGAACGCCGGCTCCGGCGCCGTTTCGGCGTTCAGCGGGCTGCGCATGAGCTCGGTGCTCAGGCGCGCCACGGCGGGCTGGTTGGGGTTCAGGTACTCGCGTGGCGCAAAGCCGAGGGTGTACACCCACCCGGCCAGGAACACGGCCACCAGCAGGCCGGCCACACCATTGAAGATCCGTTCTTTCCGGGGGTCCAGCCCCGAGCGCTCCCAGCGGGAGTAGGGCTCGGTCCAGAGCGGAAAGAGAAATTCGTCCCGTGCGTATTCCATAGGCCGCGCCGGTTCTTCATCATCCGTGCCGCGCGCCGGTGTGCCTGGGCGCCCGGCCTTGAGCGGATGACCGTTTGCAAGCTCCCGGCCAGATGCGCTGTGCATCCAGGGAGAAGCAGAACGGACGTTTCACGTGGAACGTTCGCGGAGCAGGGGCGGAACAACATTCATCACGCAGAGCAGCAGAGACGCAGAGAACAGATAAAAGTGTTGTTGATGTTGTTCTCTGCTCTTCCTCCGCTGCTCTGCTGCTCTGCGTGATCCCAATCCGTTGCTGTTCCTCCATGAAGAGACCGAATGCGCCGGATGCTGATCCGCGGCCAGAGATAAGGGATGCCACGCCTGCGCAGGGTGACCCGTACGTGGAAGTCATCGAATGAGGCGATGAGCTCGCGCGGGCCCGTCCACTCCAGCCCGGTGAGCAGAAACGTGTTGTACGCGACCCCTACCGTGCGCCGGGAGAGCAGGCGCAGATCGGGGCTCACCAGCGCGAACACGGTCGCCTCCTCGAACGGGCAATCGTAATCCGACACCAGCAGGTATCCGTCATCCACCGCGAACTGGTGCAGCAGCACGTAGCCGGGGATGAAGAGCTCCGTCGGCTGGCCGTCCACGAGCACACGGGTGCGCAGCGGCCAGTCCTTGTACTCGCCGGCGTGCTGCTCGAGCGAGAATCGGTCGATGGGGATCATCGGGCGGTTCAGGTGGATCGCGGGTGGCGGCTTGTGAGTGCGCTGGTTACGATGTACAACCTGCGCCCAAGGTGAGGCGCGCGTAACCCGTCACCCGGAATCCGCCTCATGTCGAACACCGCCCACGACCACTACTACAACTCGCACGATCTGCCTCGCTTTGGCGAAATCGGCAAGGACGCGCCGCACCTGGCCGACAAGTTCTTTGCCTGGTACAACGCCGTCTTTGCCGAGGGCGCCCTCACCGAGCGCGAAAAATCGCTGATTGCGCTGGCCGTGGCGCACGCCGTCCAGTGCCCGTACTGCATTGACGCGTACTCGTCAGACTGCCTGCAGAAGGGCGCCGACACCGAGCAGATGACGGAGGCCGTGCACGTAGCGGCGGCCATCCGCGGCGGCGCCTCGCTGGTGCACGGCATCCAGATGCGGAATCATACGGACAAGCTGGGGATGTAGCGTCGGCGTGCCCGTGGCTGGCGGAAAGAATGATGATCGCCGTTCCGTTCGCGCCAGCTCCGGGCACCGCTCCCGCCCCGCCGGGTACTTGAACCCGGCACCGCCGTTCCGCCGTGTGTACCCGAGCCTGAAATCCTGATGTCCCGCGTACTTCCGACGCTGCAGAAGCGCGCCTCCACCCTGTCGTCCACGCGCGAACAGCGCGGAATGCTGGGGCGCGTGCCCGTGGCGTTCACCTTTGAGTCGGCGCTGCAGGATGCGGGGCTGTACCCGCTGCGGCCCACGGGAATCGACATCTTTCAGATCAACGTGGGCCGCAAGTGCAACCAGACCTGCCGCCACTGCCACGTGGACGCCGGCCCGGACCGCACCGAGATGATGTCCGACGCGGTGATGGACCGGTGTCTGGAAGTGATTGAGTCGACGGACATCCCCACCGTCGACATCACGGGCGGCGCGCCGGAGCTGCACAAGCGGTGGCGCGAGCTCGTCATCCGCTCGCGCGCGGCGGGAAAGAAGGTGATGGACCGCTGCAACCTCACCATCACGCTTCTTCCCAACTACGCGTACCTGCCGGAGTTCTTTGCCGAACACGCGGTGCACGTCGTCGCTTCTCTTCCGCACTACCGGCCCAAGGGCACGGATGCGCAGCGCGGCGATGGCGTCTTTGGTGAGTCCATCCAGGCACTGCAGCGGCTGAACGCGCTGGGCTACGGCGACCCGTCCACCGGGCTGGAGCTGGACCTGGTCACCAATCCCGTGGGCACCTTTCTGCCGGGCAACCAGGCCGGGCTGGAGGCGGAGTGGAAGCGGCAGATGGAGCGGCTGTACGGCATCCGCTTCAACCGGCTGTATACCATCACCAACATGCCCATCAGCCGCTACCTGGATTTTCTGGAGGAAAGCGGCAAGCTGAACGAGTACATGGAGCGGCTGGTGACGGCTTTCAACCCGGTGGCGGCGGCGGGCGTCATGTGCCGCAACACGCTATCCGTGGGTTGGGAAGGCACGTTGTACGACTGCGACTTCAACCAGATGCTGGACCTGCCGGTGGACCCGCGCGGCCCGCGCACCATCTTCGACTTCGATCTGGACGCGCTGTCCCGCCGCGAGATCATCCTTGGCCCGCACTGCTTCGGCTGCACCGCCGGCGCCGGCTCAAGCTGCGGCGGCGCAACGGCCTAGACGGCAATCGCGGCAGATGGATGACAAAGGCCACGGAGAGCAATGCGCTCCTCCGTGGCCTTTGTGCTTTCCCGGTGCCACGTTCACCGGGCGGCTGGATCCGACGGTTTCGCCCTCCAGAAAACGACACGGGATCCCGTTACAAAGGAAAGTGGATCCCGAACCGGACACCCTTGGACAGAGTGCGATTCACGTTGGCAGCTGGTGCTCTTTGCGCCATCCCGCGACGGCCAAGATGGACGATGAAGTGAACGCATAACCCTATATTCCGTCTGCATATGGCACGCGCGGTGCACAGGAGAGGCGCCGTGCCAGCCAACCGGATCACGCCGCAATCCCGCGGACTGACGGCGAGGCTGGCTGAGAAGAGAGGGAGCGGTCCCGGGCAGTCCGGGCTTTCCCGACCAACCTGCAGACGAGGGAACCACCATGCAGAAAATCAAGCTGAACCTGGACAACCTCACGGTTGACAGCTTTGAGACGGCTGACGTGCGCAACGGGCGTGGCACCGTGATGGGCAACGAGCAGCCCACCGTGAACGGGCAGAAGTGCGGATCGGCGTTCGACGCCTGCAACACCGGGCTGTGCACCGGCGACTGCGGCGAAACGTACAGCCCGGACGCCTGTCCCACGTACTACCCGGAGTACTGCGTCTCGGCCGACGACGCGTGTCCCAGCGGCCGCGGCTGCACCGAGATCAACTGCTGATCCATGGGCAGGCAGATTGTACCGAGCCGGGCCGTCCTCAGGGGCGGCCCGGCTCGCTTTGATCGTTGAGGGTACCGCAAAAACGGCGCTTCCGGCAACGGGACGCATCCATCCGGATGCGCCGGCAGCGCGGCAGGTGGCGGCCCGTGCCCCCGGGATACGAGCCTCTTCCCGGCTCTGGCGGGTTCTGGTTGAGCAATGGGGCCGGAACCACGGCCAGCCCATCCGCTCCGCTTCGATGATGACCCGCGTCCCGAAGTTCTGCGCAGTCGCCAAAGGAGAGAATCGGATGCGCGGCGTCATCCATGCTTGTGCTGTCCCGCTGGCGGCAAACACGGCCTTGGCCCAGCCGGCCAGGCATCCGATTGCCCGCGCCGCGCGAAAATGCCGTACGCCACTTCCGCTGTCCAGATCGCGCCGGCCGCATTACGGCTGCTCGCAGAAATCGCGCGTCTGGGGCGGCTTGTGGATGATCCGCATCTCCCGACAGGAACGTGCGTTCCACCACGATTGCGCCACATCGCGGACTGATGCGAGTGCGCCACTTGACCCGTCGTTTCGCGTCCACTTTCTTCCGTGTGCGTCACGTACCGCGCCCCGGTCCATCCGGCTGGCCGCACTCCACAAACTTCACGTGGCCACCATGCCGCTCTCCACCGCGATCCCGGAACCGCCCGTGCCCGAAGTCGTCCCGTCTTCGCCCGAACAGCTGCTGCAGGAGCGCTTCGGCCTTCCTGGCTTTCGCCCCGGCCAGCGCGAGGTGATTGACTGCCTCATGGAAAGCGGCGGCGCCCTGGCCGTATTTCCCACAGGCGGCGGCAAATCGCTCTGCTACCAGCTCCCCGCGCTGATGCTGGAAGGCGTGACCGTCGTGGTTTCCCCGCTGATCGCGCTGATGAAGGACCAGATCGACTACCTGCGCGGGCGCGGCATCGAGGCCGCGCGGCTGGACAGTTCGCTCACCCGCGAAGAGGCCGCGGCGGTAGAGCGCGGGCTGCGAACGGGAACGTTGCGCATTCTGTACGTGGCGCCGGAGCGCTTCAACAACGAGCGCTTTCTGGATCAGCTGGGCCGCGCGCGCATTTCGCTGTTCGCCGTGGATGAGGCGCACTGCATCTCGCAGTGGGGCCACAACTTCCGCCCCGATTACCTGAAGCTGGCGGAAACCTCGCGCGCCATCGGCGTGGAGCGGGTGCTGGCGCTCACCGCCACGGCGACGCCGGCCGTGGTGGAAGACATCTGCGCCACCTTCAACATCGACCGCGCGTGCGCCGTGGTCACGGGCTTCCACCGCCCCAACCTGTTCCTGTCCACCGTGCCCACCGCCGCCAACCGGCGCGACGGCGTGCTGCGGGAGCGCATCAAGGAGCGGCGTCCCGGCGCGGGAATCGTGTACGTGACGCTGCAGAAGACGGCGGAGCGCGTGGCCAAGCTGCTGGCGGATTCCGGCGTTCCCGCGCAGGCGTACCACGCGGGAATGGAGACGGACGACCGCACGCGCGTGCAGGAGTGGTGGAAGGGCTCGGACGACGCCATGGTGGTGGCCACCATCGCCTTCGGAATGGGGATCGACAAGGCGGACGTGCGCTACGTCTACCACTACAACCTGCCCAAGGGGCTGGAAAGCTACAGCCAGGAAATCGGCCGCGCGGGGCGCGACGGCATGCCCAGCACCGTGGAGATGCTGGGGAGCCTGGAAGACGTGTCGACGCTGGAAAACTTCGTGTACGGCGACACGCCGGACCGCGAGGCGCTGCACGGCCTGGTCAGCGAGCTGGCGGCCAGCGACGCGACATTCGACGTGGCGCCGCGCACGCTCAGCAATCGCCACGACCTGCGCGAGCTGGTGCTGCGGACGGCGCTCACGTATCTGGAACTGATGGGCGTGGTAAAGCAGGGAACGCCGTTCTACGCCGGCTACCGCATCAAGCCGCACGTTCCGCTGCCCGAACTGATCGGGCGGTTCAACGGAGAGCGCGCGGCGTTCGTGGAGGGGATCTTCAAGCGGGCCAAGTTCGGCCGCAGCTGGTACACGCTGGACCTGGACGGGGCCGACCCGGACCAGCGCAGCCGCATCATCCGCGCGCTGGAATACTTTGGCGAGCAGCAGCTTGCGGAGGTGTCCGTCACCGACCTGCGCCTGCGCTTTCACAAGCTGGTGGCCCGGCCGGACGCCAATGCGCTGGCCGACACGCTGTACGAGCAGTTCGTCCGCCGCGAGCAGGCCGAAGTGGAGCGCATTGGCGACATGGCGCGGCTGGTGACCTACGACGGCTGCCAGACCAACGTGCTGCTCAGCTACTTCGGCGAGTCGCCCGCGCAACCGTGCGGGCACTGCACCTGGTGCACTACGCACCAGCCCACGGCCTTTCCCCCGCACGCGCACGCGCCCGACATCGGCGCGCGGGTGGATGCGGCAGCGCTCCAGAAGCTGGTGCGCGACCATCCGCAAGCGCTGGCCACGCCGCGGCGCCGGGCGCGCCTGCTGTGCGGCCTTCCCAGTCCCGGGCTGACGGCCGCGAAGCTGACGCGCAACCCGCTCTTTGCCTCGCTGGAGGACGTGCGCTTTCCCGACGTGCTCGCCTGGTGCGAGCGCTCCGACTGACGGGCGTCAGATGCGGTTGGCGCGCAGTTCATCCAGCGGATAGTGCGTGCCGCGCCACTCGATGCCGCGGTTCACCAGCGCATAGATCGTGGCGTTCCAGATCACCACGATGAAGAGCACCGAGGCGATGGGGAACAGAATGCCGTGCCACCACGCCGACTTCTGCGCCCGCGCACAGCCGGCGTACAGCCCCAGGATCATCAGCAGGGCGAAGCCGTAGAACGCCTGCGTCCAGCCGCGCGTGGCGAACACGGCGATGAACGGCCAGATGAAAAAGACGACGTGCACCGCCGTGGCCAGCATCACCAGGCTGATGCGGTAGTCCACCCCGGCGAACCCGTTCTTGCGCAGCCCGCGGACGGCTTCAGGAATGCTGCTGTACCATTCCACCTGCACCAGTTCCGGGCCGAGGACAAAGTCCTGCAGCATGCCGTTCTTCTTCACCAGCTTGCCCAGCTTCACGTCGTCGTCGGGGCGCATGGCGATGGCCTGGTGCGTTCCCATGCGGCGGTAGCTGTCGGCGCGCACCAGGTTGAAGGCGCCGATCCCCACGTGCTGCTTGCTTCGGGGGTCGCGCACCCGCCACGGCCGCGTGTACAGGCTGAAGAAGATGGTGAAGACGACGCCGAACGCGGTCAGCAGCCGGCCCGGCATGTTCACGTGCGGCGCCACGGTCAGGTGGTCCAACCCCTCGCGCGACAGGTACCCGGCCGCGCGCGCCACCGCGTCCGGGGCCATCACGATGTCGGCGTCGGTAAACAGCAGCAGCTCGCCGCGGGCGGACTGCGCGCCCATCCACAGCGCGTGGTTCTTTCCCAGCCAGCCCTTGGGAAGGTCGGTGACGTGTACCACCCGCAGCCGCGGCTCCACGTCAGCCATGCGGTCCAGGATGGCGCCGGTGGAATCGTCCGACCGGTCATCCACCACGATCACCTCCATCTCCCCGCCCCGCTGGCGAAGCAGCGAACCCAGCGCGTGCTCGATGGCGCGCTCCTCGTTGCGGGCCGCGACGATGATGGAGACGGAGGGCATCTCCTCGTCAGGAAGCGGCGGAATCTGGTGCAGGCGGCGCAGGCGCGAGCCGCCGATCCCCAGTTCCACGAACACGCCCACGAAGAAGATGGCCGTGAAGGCGCCCAGCCAGAACAGTATGGAGTGCAGCATGGTTCCTGGATGACGAAAAATCAGTCGCGGCGGACCGCCGGACGACTTCCGTACCCCGCCGCCCGCGCACGGAGCCGCGGGTGCGGAATGGACGAGGACCGCACCAACATTGGGCGCACCTTGTGCGCCGATCCGCGGGAGCAGGGCACCTGCGCCGAAATGCTGTTACAGTTCTCAATCCGTTCTGAAACGGGTACCTGAACAAGTTCGGGCGGCTCCCGTGCGACGGGTGACACGAATCAGGGAACGATCCGTGCTAAACCCCACCGCGCTCAAACGGTTTACGCACTCAAGCCACACTGGTCCCCATGGAACACGCATCCGGTACGGTCAAGTGGTTCTCGCAGGAAAAGGGTTTCGGTTTCGTGACCCGCGAGGACGGAACGGACATCTTTGTCCACCACAGCGGCATCACCGGCCGCGGGTTCAAGACGCTCGAGCAGGGTGAGCGGGTTGAGTTCGACATCCTCGAGGAGCCCAAGGGCCTCAAGGCGCAGAACCTGATTCGCCTCGACGCCCCCGAAGGTGGCGACTCCCAGCCCGGCTTTGGCGGGGGCAACGAGGGCTACGGCAACCGCAGCGGCGCGGGCGAGACCGGCTACGGCGGCAACCGGGGCGGCGGCTACGGCGGTGGTGATCGTGGCGGGTACGGCGGCGGCGACCGCAACGGAAACCGGGGCGGCAACAGCGGCTACGGCAACAGCGAGTGGTAGGCCCCGCGTGAACGAGCGGCCCGGTGCGATGGTGCACCGGGCCGCTTTTTCACGTCTGCGTCCTTCCCTCGGCTGGAAAAAAGACAAAGCACGGACAAGGGAGCGTGCGCCGCCACACCGTCACGCCACGGCGGACAGGGCCGGCGTGTCCGCGCGCGGGCGGGCCTGGTTCACCAGCGGAATCACCTGCTCCGCAAAGCGCTCCATCTCCTCCTGCTGCGGCGAAAACTGCAGCAGCATCAGGTCCAGCCCGGCGTCCTGAAACGCCACCATCCGCTCCGCCACCTGCTCCGGCGTCCCCACCAGCCCGCTCTTGAGGCCGCGGTTGCTCACCGAGTAGTCCTCCAGGCTCACCCGCTGCTCCAGCTGGGTGTTGCTGATCCAGTCCTGGTAGTTGGCGTATCCGCGCGCGCTCTGCTGGACGTCGGTGATGCGCGCCACCTCGCGCCGCGCCTCCTCCTCCGTGTCGCGCACCACGACGTAGCCGGCGGCGCCGTACGACATCGGCGGCAGGCCCAGCGCCTCGCGGCGGGCGCGGAGGTCGGCCACCTTGGCCGCGATCGTTTCCGGCGGATCGCCGTGGGTGAGCCACGCATCGCACTTCTGCGCGATCAGCGACTTGGCCGCGGCCGATTCGCCGCCAGCGTACAGCGTGGGGCGCGGGTTGCGGACCGGCTTGGGCTCCAGGATGGCGTCATCCACCGAGTAGTACTTCCCCTGGTAGCTGAAGCGCGGCTGCGACCACATCCCCGTCACCACGTCCAGCCACTCGGAGGTGCGCGCGTACCGGTCGTCGTGCTGGTCGAACTGCACGCCGTACTGCTTCGCTTCGGTGGCCCACCACGAGGAAACGACGTTCAGCGACAGCCGCCCGCCGCTGATGCGGTCGATGTTGGCCGCCTGCTTGGCCAGCAGTGACGGGAGATGAAACGTCGGGCGCACGGCCACCATGATCTCCAGCCGCTCGGTGACGGCGGCCAGCGCCGCGGCCGTGCTCCACGCGTCCAGCGAGGGCGCGTCCATCCCCTTGATGTCGTTCAGGTTCAGTTCGGCGACCAGAGACAGGTCAAAGCCGATCTGCTCGCTGCGCTGGGCCAGGCGGCGGACGTAGGCCCAGCTGGCCTCCATCCGCTCGTCATCCACGTTGCGCAGCCACCCGCCGAATACGGGCAGCCAGTAGCCGTAGCGCATCAGGCTGCCTCCTTTCGCGCGCGGACCGCTTCCGCCGCGGCGGCTTCGCGCTCCAGCCAGTCGGCCAGCCGGGCGAACGGATCAAAGCCCACCACGTTGGGCGCGTCGGCCACGAAGTTGGAGAGCGCGTTGATGTCGTAGTAGTACAGCTGCCCGTCGCGCGCATCCACCATGTACTCGATGCCGCCCACCTCGATGCCGCTTTCCGCCATGATGCGCTCCACCGCCTCGATCACCGGGCGCGGGGGCTCGTAGCCCTCCACGCGCAGCCCGCGCTTGGGCGCGTCCACCGCGCAGATCTGCGCATCCAGTTCGGCGCCGTCCACCCGCTGGCAGACGTCCGCGGGGCACAGGTCGAACGACGTTCCGGGCGTGTAGATGCGGATGCCGTACAGGTACTGGCCGCCCAGCACCTCCACGCGGGTGATGCGGCTTTCTTCCTGGATGATGAACTCCTGCACCAGCGCGGTGCTGTCGATTCCAAGGTCCAGGCCGCCCACGGCCTCGGCCAGCGCCTCGGGCGTGTCAAAGCGCCGCACCCCCGCCCCGCTCCCGCCGATGTTGGGCTTTACGGCGACGGGAAAGCGCAGCCCCTCGGCCGCCGCGGGCGCCTGCTCCGCGCGGTGGATGACGCGGGCGCGCGGGTACGGCAGACCCAGGCTTTCCAGCAGCGCCAGCTGGCCGGCCTTGCTGATCTCGTTGGCAAAGGCCTGCGTTCCGTTCACCACGCGCACGCCTCGGCGCTCCAGGTGCGAAAGCCACGACTGCGTGTAGAAGATGGCGTCGCCGCGGCCGCGCAGGTACGCCGACGGGCTCATGCGGTTGAAGACGAGCGAGTACGCCGGCTCTTCCGCCGGGTCAAACACGTGCTCGGCCGCGTTCAGCTTCACGTACGGCGTGCCGCGGCGGTCCAGTTCCGCAAACAGCGGCTTGAACCACTCGGGGTGTTCGTAGAAGATGGCGATGGGTCGTTCCAGTCGTGCAGACATCGCTGGCTGATCCTGGTCGTCGGGTTGAGAACGAAAAACGCCGCTGCTCCGGAGGGGAGCGGCGGCGTCTTGTGTGTGTCGCGTCACCGGAGGTTTTCCGGTGGATGGGGTCAGCTCTGACCCCGGTTTTCGCGCACGAACGCTGTCGCCTGCCCTCCCGCATCGCGGAAGCACATGCAACAACACATCATCTGGGCGCGGGAAGTCATCTGCATGGGTTTGATGGTAAACCACCGGAGGGGTTTGCACAACCCCGCACCACCCGTGGCGTAAACTGTACAGTGTTGACAGCCATTCTCCCGCCGATTATTGTTTGTGAGCCACCGGATTCCGCGGGATCGAGAGCAATGGGTCTGCCCAAGCACGTGCGCTTGCAGGAATTCTATCGACGGCTGAGCGCCAGTCCCCCTGCCCAGAGCGACGACGAGATGTTCGTACGGTACTGTACGCTTTTGGACCAGGTGGAGGACGAGCTTACCGGCATCCCGTACGATCCGTCGGCATGGATGTCGGACGGGCGGCTGTACCCGCCGCAGAAGGACCGGATGCTGCGTGCACCTGCGGGGCACGTGACGGTATTCCGAAGCCGCGGGCACCTGACCCGTCTTGGTGAAAACGGCGCGATCGAGATCGTGCGGGTGAATGGCGCGGTAGAGTTCCGCAAGGCAGGCTCAGATGGCCGTCACATTCACGATCAGTCCGATCTGCCTGTTGATGACGGCGCATGAACAAGCCACATTCGATCAGCGATCCGTCAGCGCACCCGGAGTGGATGATGAATGATATTGAACGAATCGGCGAGGCACTGAGGAAAGCTCTTCCGGGTCTCTCGGTGCGTATCAGCGCTCCCGCCGTGGCGACGGGAAGCTGGTGGCTTGACGCTCTGCTTCATTCGCACCATGTGGTGGTGGAGTGGCGGCCGCGCACTGGGTTTGGTGTTTCTACCCCCTCCAATGATGATTACGGGGAGGGCGCGGATGAGATCTACGCCGGCCGAGACGAGGCGTTCGAACGAGTGCGCCGTCTTCTCCTTTCCGGCGGGAGAACGAATGACCCGGCAGTTCTCTCCCTGCCGAACGCGTCCTGACCAGATCTGCCGCTCAAACAACCACTGTGGCCATGCCGGAACCGATCAGCCTGCGCGAGAAGCTGTCGCGCTTTGACGACCACTGGAATCCGCGGGTAATCGCGGAGTTGAACGGGCAGCACGTAAAGCTCGCCAAGTTCCAGGGCGAGTTCGTGTGGCACGACCACGCGGACGAGGACGAGCTGTTCATGGTGCTGCGCGGCTCCTTTCGGATGGAGTTCCGCGACCGCGCCGTGGACGTGCGCGAGGGAGAGATCCTCGTTGTTCCGCGCGGTGTGGAGCACCGCCCCGTGGCGGACGAGGAAGTGCACGTTCTGCTCTTTGAACCCGCGGCCACGCGCCACACAGGCGATGTGGTGGATGCGCGCACCGTAACGGAGTACCAGTGGATCTGAAGCGGAGGCCGGTCTGCCCGGGTTGAAGAACGCTGGCCGGCCGCCGCCCAGCCGCTTCTCGCGCGCGGCGAGAGCGTGGGGATGGGGCTTCGCCGCCTTAGTGGCGCTGCTCGCGATCAGCCGCGTGCTGATGGCGCCCGATCCGTCCGGCGCGGGAGGCACCCGTGTGGCGGTGGCGCAGCTTGCGCACCTTCGGCCGGAGCTGGAGGCGCGCGCGAACGCCATGCAGGAGCTGTTTCCGGAAGGACGCGTGTTCACCCTGGCGCTGTACGGGCTCGCCTGGGTAGACGTGGGGCGTGGCGCCCCTGACGCGCCGACCCGTGCGCGGGCACTGGCCGAGGCGCGCTGGGCCCTCGCGCTGGCGGAGGCGCCCGCCTCGCAAGTGGGATACGGAGAGGCCGGCGGGCTTCCGCACGGGATGTTCTACGAGGGATGGACGGCGCACCTGCGGGCAGGAACGCTGCACTTGGGCGGCCGCGGCGCGGCGGAGGACACCGTGTTCCGCGCCTCATGCGAGCGGCTGGACGCGGCGTTCCGGCGCAACGGCCCATTCCTGGATTCGTACCCGGGGATGGCGTGGCCGGGCGACAACGCCGTGGGCGCGGCCGTGCTCCGCTCGTGCGGCACCCTGCTGGACCCGCGCTACACGGCGAGCGCGCAGGCGTGGCTGCGAGAGGCGCTGGAATCCACGGACCCCGCCACGGGGCTGCTTCCGCACGATGCCGGATTTCCGGACCCGCGCGGCGAATCGGTGGCGCTGATGATCCGCTTCGTGTACGAGATCGACCCCACGGTGGCGGCCGCACAGTACGCCGGGATGGAGCGCACCTTTGCCACACGCCTGCTGGGGCTGCTTCCCGCCGTCCGAGAGTTTCCCCGCGGCGTGGACGGCGAGGGCGACATCGATTCCGGGCCCGTGATTCTGGGCGTGAGCGCGCCGGCTTCGGTGGTGGGGATCGCGGCCGCGCGGATGACCGGGCATCACCAGGCCGCGGCGGACCTGCGGGCGACGCCCGAGGTGCTGGGCATTCCGCTGCAGTGGGGCGGAAAGCGGTCGTACGCGTTCGGCCAGTTGGCCGTGGGCGACGCATTCCTGGCGTGGTCCTCCGTGGTGCGGCCGTGGAACGCGCCCGCGTCCGCACCCTCCGCCTCTACGCCTTATGCAGGCTGGCGGGTGATCTGGTGCGCGCTCTGGGGGCTGGTGCTGGCGGTTGCGGCGACGCGGATCCTGCTGATCCTCGGCCCTCACGCGGGAGCTGGCTCACCGCTCCGCAGCGGGCGAATGCGGGACGACTACGCCGTGGATGCAGATCAGCCCCGCGGCTCGGGCGAGGCGCGGGGCTGATTCTGATCCACAAAGGGCGGACCTTCAGGTGTTGAGCGTTACGTCGCCGGGCTCGCTCCAGCCGGGGCGGCCGCGCAGTTCGGCGGCGAGCGGCGCCTGGCGGGTGGTCACCATCAGCACCGTCTGCTTCGCCTGCGTGACGAACATGTACTTGTGAAAGCCCGCGTCTTCGCGCGACACGCCGCGGGCCTTGAGCGCGTCCAGCGCGCGGTCCACCTCGGCCAGCGCGTCGCCGGGCTTGATCATCACGTGAAAAGGTGCGCTCATGCGTCCACTCCCGTTCCGCCGGGGTCGTCGTGCGAAAAGAGCCGGCTGGCCATCGCCCGCAATCCATGCGGCCGCGGCAGCGTGAACACGTCGCCCAGCACGCCGGACGAATCGCGCCGGTGCGGGGCCGCGGAGTCGTACAGCACCAGCACGCAGTGGTCCGAGCCCTCCACGTCAAAGCGGCACATCCCCTCGGGGTGGTCCGCCCCGCCCTCGACGTCGTGCGGCAGTTCGGCGATGCGCTCCAGCTCGGCGCCGCGCACCACCCGCGGGCGGTCCGTCGTCAGTCCGCCGGTCCAGCGGAAGACCGCCGCCGGCGCGCGGACACCCATGGTGGGCCCGGCCAGCACCAGCATGTCGTCGCCGTCGGCGGCCAACTCGCGGATTCCCAGCCCGTCCAGGTCCAGAAAGTGTTTTCGGTACGGCGTGCCGTCGTCCTCCACCGGCGCCAGCCGCAGCCGGCCCTCGCGCCTGGCCTCCTGGGGCAGAAGCTCCAGCGCGACCGCCCACCCGCGCAGCACGGGGCCGCGCAGGCCCAGGTACACGCGGCCGTCGCGCACCTCCAGCCCCTCGATGTCGAAGCCGTTGTCCTTGCCGGGCAGCTTCATGTACGCGCCCACGTGCTCGTCGTAGCGCAGCGCCCGCATGAGTGCGCTGCGGTGCCCGCGCCCCTTGACCCGCGCGGCGGTCAGCGTCCGCGCCGGGTCGTGCGGGTCCGGGCAGGAGCGCCGGGGCACGAGCCCGCCCTGCTCCGCGTCTTCCTGCAGCGGAATGCGGGCGAGCACGTAGCGGTTTTCCTCGATCTTCACCTTTGCCAGCGACTTGGCGCCCTCCTCGTCGCTCACGCCGCGCTTGATCTTGCCGCGCTTGCGGCCGTGCGATCCCGCGATCCACAGGTACGGCGGATCCCACGCGAAGCCCTCAATGTCTACCTCGCCGTCGGGGCCGCCGCACAGGTCCAGCAGCTCCGCCAGCGGATAGGTGCGGTGCTCGCCAAAGCGGCCGCCGCCCAGGTCCGTCACCCGCTCCAGCGTGGCCGTCTCGTCGCTGCCCAGGAACAGGTGGCGTCCCACGCGCACCACGGCGGACAGGCTCATGCGCGCTTCCTCGCCCTCCTTGCCCGTGCCGGGTGGCGCGTTGAGCGCGATGTGTACGGTGGATGTCGGCTTGGGCATAGCGCGGATCAGCGGGTGCGGATGGTGGCCGGGGCGGAAACCGCGCCGCCGCGCCGCCTCGTCAGACGGTACTCACCGTTCGCGGGGTCGTAGCGAAGCAGAGTACGCGATTCCTGGTCCAGCCAGTACGTTCCGTCGTGGTCGGATTGCCGCACCTCCACCCGCCACGCGCTCCGGGTGCCGGCGGCCAGCGCCAGCGGCTCCAGCCCGGAGACGTGCACCCGGGCGACCGCCACCGAGCTTCCCTCCCACACCGGCAGCGCGGCCGCGTACCCCGCCTCCAGCGGCAGCGCGCCCAGCAGCATGTCCATGGCCGCGCCCAGAAACACCGGCGCCGCAAGCGGATGCGTCACCATCGGCCGGTGCCCGTCGCCCGTGCGCACCTCGCCGTCGCGGAACTCCGTGGCGGACCGGCCGGAGCCGTAGCGCGCCAGCAGCACCGGGGCCAGCGTAGCCCGCGCCACCACGAAGCTGTCGGTGCTGAACACCGTCTTTCCTTCCATGATCCGCTCGGTCCGCGTAATGACGGGCACGCCGTCGCGCTCGCCCAGCCGGGTGGTCAGCAGCACGATCATTCCGCTGGGCACGCCGTCCACCATGAACTCCATGGCGTCTTCGCGGTCCGTGTAGTGGGCGGTCCGCAGCGACGGCGATCCCGGCCGCAGCGTGTCGGCGGGGGTCTGGGCCGCGGCGGGAGCGGCGGCGAGCAGGAAGGCGAAAAGGGCGATGCGCATTGGGCGTTCCGTCGATGAAGTGTGCCGCAGTCTACCCCTTTCGGCCACGGGCGGAAAGCGGGGCGCCTTACGTGCGGGGCCGCGGAGGGCCAGATTCCCGGCGACGAACTCCTGCGGATGAGGCAATGAGCGAGCGCGAACAGATCCTGAGGCACACCGAGGCGTACGTGCGCGAGCAGATGAGGGGTGAGGGAACGGGGCACGACTGGTGGCACGTGCACCGGGTGCGGGGGATGGCGCTGCGCCTGGCCCGCGACGAATCCGCGGACCCGTACGTGGTGGAACTCGCGGCGCTGCTTCACGATGTGGCCGACCACAAGTTTCACGGCGGCGACGAGACGGCCGGCCCCCGCGCGGCGCGCGAGTGGCTGGCGCGGGTGGATGCGGACGCGGCGACGATCGAGCACGTGGCCGACATCATCGCCCGCCTCTCGTTCAAGGGCGCGGGCGTGCCCACGCCCATGAGCACGCCGGAGGGCGCGGTCGTTCAGGACGCGGACCGGCTGGATGCCATCGGTGCCATCGGCATCGCGCGTGCGTTTGCGTACGGAGGCAGCCGCGGGCGGCCGCTTCACGATCCGGACGACGCGCCGGAGATGCACGACAGCTTTGAACGCTACAAGTCCGGCGGCGGGCCCACCATCAACCACTTTCACGAGAAGCTGCTGCTGCTGCGCGACCGGATGAACACGGCCGCGGCGCGGCGCATCGCGGACTCGCGCCACCGGTACATGCAGGAGTTTCTGGCGCAGTTCGACCGCGAGTGGAACGCGGCCGATTCGTTTTCCGACGGCGAGGGATGATGACGGACCGCAGCATGAAGGGACGCGTCTGCGTGATCACCGGCGCCACGGCGGGGATCGGCCAGGCGACCGCGGCCGGGCTGGCGCAGCGCGGCGCCACCGTCGTCCTCGTGGCGCGCAGCCGGGACAAGGCGCGTGCGTCGGCGGAGGAGATCATCCGCGCCACCGGCAACGAGCGCGTGCAGACGGTAATCGCCGACCTGTCCGTCCAGGCACAGGTGCGCGCGGCCGCGTCCGAGATCGCCGACCGCTTTCCCGCCATCCACGTCCTCGTCAACAACGCGGGAATGTACACCCGGCGTCGGGAAGTGACGGCGGACGGGATCGAGATGCAGCTGGCCGTCAATCACCTCGCCCCCTTTCTGCTCACCAACCTGCTGCTGGACCGGCTGCGCGCGGGCGCCCCGGCGCGGGTGGTGAACGTCAGCAGCGACGGGCACAAGGGCGGCCGGATCCGCTGGGACGATCCGGGGATGGCCAACGGCTACGGCGGCCTGCGGGCGTACGCCAACACCAAGCTGATGAACATTCTGTTCACGCGCGAACTGGCGCGGCGCGAGGATGTCTCGGTGCTGACGGCAAACGCGCTGCACCCGGGCGTGGTGGGCACGTCGCTGCTCTTTGGCGGGTTTGCGCCCATCAGCCTGTTCAAGCGCTTTCTGCGCACGCCGGAGCAGGGCGCCGCAACCTCCATCCATCTCGCCTCCTCGCCCGCCGTGGCAAAGATCACCGGCGGGTACTTCAAGGACGAAAAGCCCATTCAGCCCTCCGCCGCCGCCCGCGACGACGATGCCTCGCGCCGGCTGTGGGCGCTCAGCGAGCAGCTGACCGGCCTCGCGCCCCGCTGACGTTCATCCGCCGAATCATGAAAACGAGCCCCGTCCGCCGTCACAGGCGCCGGGGCTCGTTCGTGTCGGGAGATGCGCGATCGGGACTATCAACTCCGGCGTTTGGCGATCGCCTCGCGGACCTGGTGGACGACCTCCGCCGGATGCTCCACATCCACGATCAGCTTCTGGTACGCGCCGCCGTCGAGTTCGATGACGATGGCGCGCGCCGGACGGCTCACGTCCCAGAACGCGCTGTAGCCGGGGGAGACGTACGTTCCCGCGACGATCAGCCCCGGCACGAATGTTCCGGGCAGCCGGAAGCCTCTGACATTCCACAGCGAGACGTTCGGTTCTTCGCGGATCTCCGTCACGCTCGCCAGCGGGATGATCAGTCGCCGGCGCATCGCCAGCAGCACGTTCAGCCCCATGACGCGGACGATCAGCTTGTCGTCCCGGATGGTGATCTCGACCATTCTCCGTCCAGCCCTGTGCAGGAAGCAGCGTTTCGCGCCGACGGCCGCATCATCAGCCGTCCGTCGTTGCCCGTACGTCCGCTGGCGCAAAATAGTTTGCCATCACCCCGCGCACTCGTGCTATCATGCAGGCGTGATTTCCGTATTTCCGCCAATCTGAGCGCAGCCATTTGGCGCCGCCCGGTGATCCGCCGCGTCCGAGCATCTCGGCGACGAAACGCCGCGGCCGATGAAGCCCACGATCCTGGAGCCATGAAGAACACCTGGATACTCGCCCTGCTGCTCGCCGCGGCGCCAGCCCAGGCGCAGACCCGCGCCGACTCCGCGCTCGTCGGGCGGATCCTGGCGGCGGAGGACCGGCGCGATTCCACGAACGCGGCCCTGTCCGCGGGGATGCAGAGCGCTGAGCCGCGTGTGCGGGTGATCGCGCGCCGGGCCGCGCAGCGCATTCGCGATCCCAACTTCGCCGCGCGCGACTCGTTTCCCGCCGCGGCCCCGTCGCGCGCGTGGCCGGAGCCAGCGTGGCGGCTGCGCTACCGGGCGCTGGCGGAACGGAAGGATGACTGCGGAGCGATCCGCATGGCGCTGGCGGACAGCGTGTGGCAGGTCCGGCTCCGCGCGGCGGACGTGGCCGGCGCGGGGTGCGGCGCCGACTCGGCCGTGGTGCGCGTGCTGGCGGGATGGGTGGATGAACTGCCGCGCGACACGGGCCGGCGTTCCTCCGGCGGAGTGTCTTGGCACGCCGCCGCCCACGCGCAGGTCGCCCTCGCGCGGATCGCGCCCGCCGTCGCCCGGGAGCGCCTTCCGCGGCTCGCGTCGCATGCGGACTGGCACGTGCGCCTGTTCGCCGCCCGCGCCGCCGCCGTGCTCGCCGACACCGCCCGCCTGCGCGCATTCGCCCGCGACGCGGACGGCAACGTGCGCGAGGCGGCCATCGATGCGCTCTCCAAGCTGGCCGGTCATGGCGCGGACGACGTGTACCTGGCCGCGCTGGACGGAACCGATGCGCAGGCCGTGCGCGCCGCCGCCGTGGCGTTGAAGGACTCGCCGCTGCCCGCCGCGCGCATGGCGGCAAACGCGGCGTACGACCGGTGGGTGCGCCGCGCGAACGCTTCGGAGCGGGACGTCCGAGTCGCGCTGCTGGAGGCCGCCGGGCGCCCGGCCAGCGACGACCGTCCGCGTTCCGCGCGCGTGGACCTGCCCGCGGACGCCGTCGCGCTCGCGCTGGGGCGGGAAGTGCGCGTCCGCGTGTCGATGTCGCCCAGCGCCGGCGGTGGATCGTTCGTGGTGCGGCTGCGCGGCGACGTGGCGCCCGTCATGTCCGCGCGCGTGCTGGGGCTGGTGCAGAGCGGCTACTACGATGGCGGGAGCTGGCACCGCGTGGAGCCCGATTTCGTCATTCAGGGCGGCGGGCCGGGGACCAACGAGTACGTGGGATACGCGCACTACCTGCGGGATGAACTGTCGACCATCGCGCATCCGCGCGGCACCGTGGGGATGAGCACGCGCTCCCACGACACGGGCGACGCGCAGTGGTTCATCAACCTCAAGAACAATCCCAGCCTGGTGCGCGAGTACTCCATCTTTGCCGAGGTGATCGAGGGGATCGACGTGGTGGACGGCATTCTGGAAGGCGACATCGTCTCCACCATGCGAGTGGAGCCCGCCGCGCGCTGACCGAAAATCGCCCCGGATCGCGGAACGCCGACGTTGGCCTGAGAGCCGCGCCGCGGGCGGGAGAAGCTTCCTGCCCTTCTCCGCCACCGTCGTACAATCCTCCGCGCCGCCGGGGACCGTGGAAGCGGATGGAAACAGAAACGGGGGGAGCGCGATCCGGCGCTCCCCCCGTTTTCCTTCATCCACCGTACCCGGTCAGCTGAGAAGGCGCAGCGGCATGACGAGGCACAGGTAGTCCGGCGTGTCCTCGTTGCCGATGGGCTGCATGGTCGCGGCGCGCTCCGGCGCCTTGAAGCCCATCCGCACCTCGTCCGTCGGCATGTAGCGCAGCAGTTCCAGCAGGTACTGCGCGTTGAAGCCGATCTCCAGCGGATCGCCATCGTACTCCACCTGCAGCTCTTCCGTCGCGGTGCCCACGTCGGGCGTTTCCACGGCGAAGCGCAGCATGGGGCCGCCCAGCGACAGGCGGATGCGGTGCGTCTGGTCGCTCGCCACGATGGCCATGCGGCGGACGGCCGCCTGCAGCGCGCCCTTGTCCGCCACCATCGTCTTGTCGTTATCCTTGGGGATTACCTGCTCGTAGTTCGGGTACGGCCCCTCGATGAGCCGCGTGTAGATCTGCACGTTCTCGCCGCGGAAGCCGATGTGGTTCTCGCTGCGGCCCACCTCCACCGAATCGTCGGCGCGGAACAGGCGCTGCACCTGGCCCAGCGCCTTGGGGTGCACGATGAAGTCGCCCGGAGGCGCCGCGGTGTCCGCGCCGGCTCCGCCGCCATCGACGGAGAGCGTCATCTTGGCCAGGCGGTGCCCGTTGGTGGCCACCATCCGCATTTCGCCGTCGCCGAGCTGCCAGAGCACGCCGTTCAGAATCGGCCGCGTCTCCTCCGTCGATGCCGCGAACGACACGTGGGTGATCAGGCGCTGCAGGTCCTGCCCGGTGACGCGCCAGCTTTCGGCGAAGTCCACCTTGGGGAACGCGGGAAACTCGTCGCGCGGCAGGCCGTTCAGCTTGTACCGCGTGCGTCCGCTGGAGATCTGGATGGAATCGCCCTGCGTGGTGAACTCCACCGTGCCGGGCAGTTCGCGGGCGATCTCCTGCAGCTTCTTGGCGGGGGCGGTAATGGCTCCGGCCTCGGCCACGTCGGCGGCCACGCGCACCGAGACGGCGGTATCCAGGTCCGTCCCGCTCATCCGCACCGCGCCGTCTTCGGCCTCGATCAGGATGTTGGACAGCACGGGCAGCGTGGTGCGGGTGGGAATGCTTCCCGCCACCGCCGCCAGCCCCTGCTGAAGGTTCTCACGCGTGATCGTGAATCGCATACGTTGGTCGCGAACGGCTTCAGGGTGACCCGTTATCCACGGGAAGGCTTATCACCACAATAAAGATATAGATGTTCGTAACAGTAGTAGAGAGCGTGGATTCGTGCATAACTCTCTTCTACGTCCCGCAACCCGCTGTGCCGCAACGTTCTGCGGGCGTCCCGGCTCTGTGGATGCCGGTGTGTACAACTCGCGGGTTCTCCACGTTGTCCCCATTCCCACAGCCGGGGGCGGTACTCCACAACTTACCCACAAGTCGTCCACACCGGTTGTCCACGCCGCATCTGGACGGTCGTCTGTACCCTTTGCGGACAGGGATGACGGCCTGTGCGGGCGTGTCCCTCCGCTGCGCTCCGGGCCGGGCTGCGGGCGCCGTAGGCAACGATACAGCTGTTGCCAACGGCGGCGAGCCAGCCCCGCGCGCCCGGCTTCCTCGCCGACCTCCATCCCCGGGACACGCGCGCGGGTCCGTCTCGCCCCTCCGGGCCCGCATCCCTCACGTGAAGTGCGTGAGTGCTGGGTGCGTGAGTGCGGCAGCGCTGATGCTTCCGGTGCGGCTCTCCAAGTCCTTCGCCGGCGGAGAGAGGCCCCCATCCCCGACCCTTCCCCCAAAAACCCCTGGGGGAAGGGAGACTCAGCTTGGGTTCAGGCGCCGGCTCACGCGAAATCCGCCTTGCACCCACATCCCGTTGGGGTGTGCTCCCTCTCCCACATCCGTTCGTGGGAGAGGGTCGTCGTGCGCAGCACGCGGGGTGAGGGCCACAGTCGCCGGCCGCACGACCCTCCGCGTCCCGCACCTCGACCTCAACCCCGGCCGGTTATCGATGCCGCGCACCAAGCGCCGGAGTCCGTCAGCCGCTGTCCTTCGCACTCACGCACCCCGCACCCAGCACTCACGCACTTCCCCTACCGAAGTGCCGCCCTCAGCTCATCCACCCGCCGCCGCAGATCCGCGTCGCCCGCCAGGTCGTCCTCCACCTTGCTCACGGAGTGGATCACCGTGCTGTGGTCGCGCCCGCCGAACAGCTTGCCGATGTCCACCAGCGCCAGGTCGAACATCTCCTTGATCAGGTACATGGCCACCTGTCGCGGGATGGTGAGGTCCTTGGTGCGCTTCTTGGACTGCAGCGCCTCGCTGGTGGTCCCCCACGCCTGCGCCACCCGGTCGCGCACCCGCTCGGGGCTGATGCCGCCCGGCGCGCCGCCCGCCATCTCCGTGCCGATCACCGATCCCAGCGCCTCGCGGGCCAGCGCCAGGTCAATCGGGCGCCGCGTGAGCGAGGAGTACGCCAGCAGCTTGATGACCGCGCCCTCGATCTCGCGCACCGACGACGTGCGGTTGCGCGCGATGAAGGTCAGCACGTCGTCGACGTCGTGAATCTCCAGCTTGTCTTCCTCCACCTTGCGGCGCAGGATGGCGATGCGGGTCTCGAAGTCGGGGGCCTTGATGTCGGCCACCAGCCCCCACTCGAACCGGCTCACCAGGCGGTCTTCCAGCCCCGTGGCGTTGGGCGGACGGTCGCTGGTCAGCACGATCTGCCGCTGGGCGTCGTGCAGCGCGTTGAACGTGTGGAAGAACTCCTCCTGCGTCCGCTCCTTGCCTTCCAGGAACTGGATGTCGTCCACCAGCAGCAGGTCGATCTGGCGATAGTGCCGCCGGAAGTCCGCCATGGTCCCCTCCTGGATGGCGCTCACCAGTTCGTTGGTGAAGCGCTCGGAGGAGATGTACAGCACCCGCTTGTGCGGCTCGCGCTCCAGCATGGCGTGCCCGATGGCGTGCATCAGGTGCGTCTTGCCCAGCCCCACGCCGCCGTAGATGAAGAGCGGGTTGTACGCGCGGGCCGGCGCCTCGGCCACGGCGTGCGCGGCCGCGGAGGCGAGCTCGTTGTTGCTCCCCACCACGAAGCGGGGGAACACGTACCGCGGGTTCAGCGGCGCCAGGCTGGCCCCGGGGGTGGGGTTCGCGGGCGCGGGTTCCACCCGGGGCGCGGCCGGCGCGGGCACGGGCGTTGGAGGAATCTCGATGGCGGCGGGCACGGGCGCGGCTTTGCCGTTGCCCTGAAACTGTACGGAGAGGGTGAAGCGTCGGCCGAACAGGTGCTCACCAATGCGGGTGAGCATCTCGGCGTACTTCTCCTCCACCCAGTCGACGGCGAACGGGTTGGGTGTGGCGACGACCAGCAGGTCGTTGGAAACGGCGACTGCCTGCGTGGGGGCCAGCCAGGTGCGGAACGCCTGTTCCGGCAGCGCCGTTTCGGCGCTTTCCAGAATGCGCGACCAGATTTCCCCGGCGGTGAGCTCCATCAAACTTCGGCAGCGGGACGGCAGGACTACACAGAGTGACGGCCCAACGTAGAAGCGCGTTGTGGATAAGTCAAGAAAGCAGCGTAAGTACTTGGGTTTCGGCAGGTTGGCGCACATGTACGCACGGTGGCGCAAGCGGGATGCATGCGCTTCTGGCAGAGTTCCGAAGCTCCCCCGAACAGATGGACCGCCCTCTTCCGCAAGACGGTCCCGCCGCCGGTAGATTGTTTCCGCGGACGTTCAGTTCGCCGCTTCATCTACGCTGCTCTCCTGCTGCCCCTCTCGTTCCCAACGCGTGCGGACGTGAACAGATCGGGTCACACAGAGTCAACAGAGTCAACAGAGTCAACAGAGAAGAGAGACAGCGTAGAGGCGGATGACGCCCGTCACTTTCCTCCCGCCGCCGCCGGGCCGACGCTGTCCGCGCGGACCACGATCGCGAGCGGGGGACGAAGCGTGAAACGGAGGTGCCGTGAAGCGCCGTCGCCCCGGAGTGACAGCCCCCCGTTGACGGATCGGCGGAACGGGGCTAGATTACTCGTCTTTGTCGCCAAGGCCATCCGGCCGACTTTTCCTGTAAGACGCAGCACCCGAAGGGGTTGACCGATGAAGCCCAGTTACCGTCCGCGCAACCGCAAGCGGATCAACAAGCATGGATTCCGCGCCCGGATGGCCACCAAGGGCGGACGCGCAGTTCTGAACGCCCGGCGCCGCAAGGGCCGTCACAAGCTGGTGGTCGAAGTACCCACCAAGTACTGAGCGGCCCTTCGGGCGCCGCGCTGTACGCAGCCTCGCGGTCCATGGACCCGGAAGGCACGGGCGAATCGCAGGGCTTCGGCCTGCCCAGGCACGCGCGGATCACATCTTCGGATGAGATCCGCGCGCTGTTCAGACGGGGGAAGAGGAGCAAGACGCGCCATCTGGACGCGTTCGTCTCCGCTTCCCCCGTTCCGTTTGCCCGTCTGGGCGTGGTGGTTCCCAAGCACAAGCGCCGCATCGTGGAGCGCAACCTGGTCAAGCGCAGGCTGCGCGAGATCGGGCGCGCCGTGCTGCTGCCGGCGCTGCGAAACCGCGGGCTCTCGCTGGACGTAATGCTTCGTGCCCGCCCGGAAACGTATACGGCCTCGTTCGCGCAGCTGCGCGACGAGGTTGCCGCGCTTGCGGAGGAATTGTGCTCACGCGCGCGTTGATCGGGGCGATCCGCTTCTACCAGAAGGGGATCTCACCGCTCACGCCGCCCAGCTGCCGCTTCTATCCCACCTGCTCGCAGTATGGGCTCGAGGCGATGCAGCGGTACGGCGCCGCGCGTGGCGGATGGCTGCTGGTGCGGCGCCTGGCGCGCTGCCACCCCCTGTGCAAGGGCGGTTTTGATCCCGTTCCGTAGCGGAACGGCCGCCCGTCTCACGACCGGTTGACCCCTGATGGACCAGACCCGACGTCTCATACTGTTCATCGTCATTTCGACGGTGGTCATCTTTGGCTGGGCCCGGATTTTCCCCCCGCCGGCCCCACCCGCTCCCACCGCCGCCGATTCCGCCGCCGTGGCCGGGACGCCCGCCGGCACCGCGCGAACGGCGCCGCCCGCGGCCGCCCTCGCCGCGCCGGCCAACGCGCCGGACCGCATCATCCGCGTCACCTCGCCCCTGTACGAGTACCGCTTCAGCACGCGCGGCGCGGCTCTGAACGCGGCCACGCTGCGGGAGTACCGGAGCTACGTGCACAGCGGCGAGTCGGTGCAGCTGGTGCCGCGCAGCGCGCGCGACGTGCTGGCGCGCCGCGTCGTCGTCGGCCGGGACACGGTGGACTTCCGCAACGTGCCGTTCACGGCCAGCGCCGCCTCCATCAATCTCCGGGAAGGCGACAAGCCGCGTGAACTCACCTTCGTCTCCGCCAACGCGGGGCCGGTGCGGCAGGAGATCACCTACACCTTTCACGCGGACGGCTACCTGGTCGACATCCGCGGTCGCTTCACCGGCGCGCCGCGCGGCGCCCAGCTCGTGACCGAACTGGGCACGGGCATGGCGCCGCACGATGCCAAGGACCACGGCACCGCGCGCGAGCTGAACGTGGTGGCGTGGAACCAGGAGCGGGTGGAGCGCCATCCCCTGTCCCGCATCCAGACGCCGGACACCCTGGCCGGCCCGCTGGGCTGGGCGGGGATCAAGGACCGCTACTTCCTGATCGCGCTGCTCAACGGCGACCGCGGCACCTTCAGCCGGGTGCTGATGGAGCCCGCGCGCGACGTGAAGTACGCGCTGGGTCCGGATACCCTCATCTCCCCGCGCGCGCGTGCCCGTACGGTGCAGGCGCTGGCGGCGGACGGCACCTTCAGCCAGCAGGCGTACCTGGGGCCGCTGCAGCACGCGCGGCTGGCCTCGGTGGGCCACCAGCTGGAAGAGGTGCAGCCGTACGGCTACCGCTGGCTGCGGCCTGTCGTGCGCCCCATCTCCGCCGGCGTGCTGTGGCTGCTGAACGCCATGCACACCACGCTGGGGCTGCACTGGGGATGGGTGCTGATCGTGTTCGGCTTTCTGGTGCGCCTGGTGACGTGGCCGCTCAACGCCCGCGCCATGCGTTCGCAGATGAAGAACATGGCCGTGCAGCCCGTTCTGCAGGAGCGGATGAAGGCGATTCAGGCCGAGCACAAGGACGACCCGGCGCGCGTGAACCGCGAGATGATGGCGCTGTACTCGGAGCTGGGCGTCAGCCCCCTGTCGATGATGACGGGGTGCGTGCCCATGCTGATTCCCATGCCGGTGCTCATCACGCTCTTCTTCGTTTTCCAGAGCGCCATCGAGTTCCGCGGCGAGCACTTCGCGTGGTTGCCGGACCTGTCGCTGCGAGACCCGTTCTACATCCTGCCGGCGTTCCTGGTCCTTTCCATGTTCGGCCTGCAGTACGCGAGCGCGCGGATCAGCGGGATGGAGCAGAACGAGCAGGCGCGCATGATGATGTACACGATGCCGCTGATGATGGGCTTCGTCTTCTTTGCCATGCCGTCGGGGCTGAACCTGTACTACGCGGCCACCAACATCGCCTCGTTCCCGCAGCAGGTGCTGATCGCGCAGGAGCGGCGGCGGGCGACCGAGGCGCAGAAGGCGGAAAAGGCGGCCAAGGACGCCACCAAGTCCAACCTGCGCAGCATCCCCGCGCGGCGCCGCAAGAAGTAGCTCGCATTGTGGTTGATCGACAGAAGCGCCCGCTCCGGTTTCCGGGGCGGGCGCTTTTTCTTTCTTTCGATGAACGGCATCTCACACAGAGCCGCAGAGACACGGAGGAGAGGAACAGCGTATGACGGCACCCCTGTCTTTCTCTGCGCCTCTGCGTCTCTGTATGAGGTTCTTTCCGTTCGCTCTTTCGCGCGGGCGGGCGCCGCGCCATCATCCCGCATGAACTCCAGCCTTCTTTCCGCGGACACGGTCGCCGCAATCGCCACGGCTCAGGGGCGCGGCGCGGTGGCCATGCTGCGCGTCTCCGGCCCCGGCGCGTCGGACGTACTCCGTCGCGTCGCGCCCGCGCTCGGTGATCCGCAACCCCGCGTACAGCGCCTGGCCGCCATCCGCCATCCCGAGTCCGGCGAACTGCTGGACCGTGGGCTGGTGACGTGGTTCCCCGCGCCGCAGAGCTACACGGGCCAGGACACGGTGGAGATCGCCACGCACGGCGGCGTGCTGACGCCGCAGCTGGTGCTGGACGCGCTGTTCGCCGCGGGCGCGCGCCCGGCCCAGCCCGGCGAGTTCACCCGCCGCGCGTACCTGAACGGACGGCTGGATCTGCTGCAGGCCGAGGCCGTCGCGGACCTGATCGACGGCCGCTCCCCCGCCCTGCACCGCGCGGCCGTCAACCAGATGGAGCGCGGCCTGTCGCGGCGCATCTCGGACCTGCGCGATGCGGTCATCGGCACCGAGGCGCTGATCGCCTACTCCATCGACTTCCCGGAAGAAGACGAGCCGCCCATCCCGCCCGCCCGCATCCGTGCCTCCGCACTGGACGTGAGCGCCCAGCTGGATGCCCTGCTCCGCACCGCGCCGGAGGGCGAACTGCTGCGCGAAGGAGCGCTCACCGTGCTCGCCGGCCGCCCGAACGCGGGCAAGTCGTCGCTCTTCAACGCGCTGCTGGGGATGGAGCGCGCCATCGTCACCGACATCCCCGGCACCACCCGCGACGCGCTGGAGTCCGCGCTCTCCATCCGCGGCTATCCGTTCCGGCTGGTGGACACCGCCGGCCTTCGCGAGACGGTGGACGTGGTGGAGGGGATGGGGATCGAGGTCGCGCGGCGGTACCTGTCGGCCGCGGACATCGTGCTCGTGCTGGCGGAGGTGGGTCGTGAGCTGGATGACGACGAGCGCGCCTTTCTCGCCTCGCTCCCGGCGGATCGTACGCTGCTCGTCCGGACCAAGGCCGATCAGTTGAACGGGGTCCTGGATGATGACGGGTCCGCGATTCACGTGTCCACCGCCACCGGCGCGGGACTGCCGGAGCTGCGGGGTGCTCTGCTCCGCACGGCGTTCGGCGCAATCCTTGGCGAGCCGGCTGAAGCACCGCTCGTCACACGGGAGCGGCATGCGCGCGCGCTGCGGACAGCGCGCGACGAGATCGGCGGTTTCGTCGCCGCACTGGACGACGGGGTTCCCATGGAGTTTGCTGCCACGCACCTGCGTGCCGCCGCCGAGTCGCTGGAGGACATGGTGGGCGCGGTGAGCGTGGACGACGTGCTGGACCGCGTCTTCGGCTCGTTCTGCGTCGGCAAGTAGCTCGGCGCCGTTCGACCCGGATCGGTTCGACCGGAGAGAGCTCGTAACGAGGGACTCGGGCCGAATGGATGGTTGAGAGCAAGAGCAGGCCGGCTTCCCGAAGAGAAGCCGGCCTGTTTCACGTGGAACAACGCTGGACAGCTCCGAGCGGACACCCGGCCACGAAATCCGCGTCAGAATGGCGTATGGCGCAATAGAACCCCGGATTCGACCTGCCACATTCGGAACTGCGGGATCGTGCGATAAGGCGCAATCTCGCGGGTCGTTTTCCTTCGGGGTTGCTTCGGATTCAGCGAACGATGACGAACTCGCCGTCCGCAAACCCGTCGGCCGAGAACGGCAGCGGCTCCACCGCCGTGACCCTGGATCCGAACGGCCCCTTCCCCAGTTCCACGTGGAAAGACGCGAGCTGCTCGTCTGATCCGCGGGCATGAACGACGACGGCACCGTCCGGCATGTTGCGGACGGTGCCCGTCACTCCCAGGCGGGTGGCGAGGGAGCGGGTCCACCAGCGGAACCCCACTCCCTGCACCCGTCCCGTCACCCGATAGCCGGCTTCGGCCATCCGGTCAGAGGTTTTCCTGATGGCTGGGCGGCCGCGACGTGCCGGCGCCCGTCCGTCCGTAGCCCGCCGACCCGGCCGAGCCACCGGTGCGTCCGGCGGGGGAGGCACCGCCGGTGCGGCCACCCTGCGCCGAACCACCGTAGCTTCCGCCGCGGCTGGAGCCCGACGAGCTGCCGCCCGACGTGCTTCCACCCCCGAACAGCGAGCTGGCCTGGCCGCCCACGCGGCTCAGCAGTCCCTCGAGCAGATCGTTCACGAACCCGCCGCCCTGCGTGCCGGCCTGGTTCAAGAACCCGCGGGCGCCCTGCGCGATGCCCGCGCTGAGCCCGGCCGTAAGCGCACCGCGAAGCTCGCGGCGGGCACGGCCGGCCGGCGTCACGTTGACGTCGTCGCCGTCGTCATTGCCGGCCAGAATGAAGCCGAGGGCAAAGGCCACGCCCAGCACCGGCAGCGGGTTCTCGCGGATGCGATCCACGAAGCCGCGCTGCTCCAGCACCTGCCGCGCCTTGCTGCCCACGCCGCTCACCCGCTCCTTGGCGGTGGAGGCCGCGCCGCTCACCGAGCCGGCCGCGTGACGGGCGGTGTCGCCCAGGTCGCCCGCCTTGTCGCGCACGGCACCCGCCGCGCCGCTCAGACGGCCGCCCTGCTCCTGCCCGGCGAACGCCAGACCGGAGTACTCGTCGCCACCGCCGCTGTGCAGACCGGAATGCACCTGGGCGTCGCCCGTGCCACGTCCGGCGCCGCTCATGCCAGATCCTTCTTGGCCTGCTTGATCTCGCTCTGCAGCCATTGCTTGTCCTCCTTGATCGTTTCCAGGGTGCGGGTCGGCGTCACGCTCTCGTGCTTGAGCTTCTTGATGTTGCTCAGTGCGAGAAGGCCGCCGATCAGCAGAAACACCGCTCCAACAATGAGCGCGCCCAGCCAGTACTCGTTTACCGCGTCACCCACCGCGATCACCAGAAAGGCCACCAGCACCAGGACGCCGATCAGGGCCAGCACGCCGCCCACCGCCACCATGGCGATGTCGCGGGCCACGCTCTTGACCGTGTCCTGAAGCTCCGCCTTGGCCAGAGCCACTTCCTGGCGGACGAGGGTTGCGCTGTCTTGCGCCAGCGCCCGGATCAGGTCGCCGAGAGCCGGCTCAGACCCGCCCGGTCCGTCACCCGTCCGGCCCGGGTTTACATGCAGCTCCGCCATGCGATCCTCCTGGGGTTAGCGCAGGACCTTGCCGACGACGAAGCCGGCGCCCACCGCCAGCAGAAGCGTGCTGAGCGGACGGTTGCTGATGATGGTGCCCAGCTCCCGCTGCAGCGTCGCCGTGTCGTTGTCCCGCAGGAAGCGGGCGACCGCGTCCAGCGTGTCGGCCGTGCTGTGGCCCAGGGCGCCGGCGCGTGCACCTACGCCCCGCTGCGGAACGCGGTCCGCGATGCTGCCCAGCTGGTCGGCGGCGTTCTCCAGCTGCTCCGCCGCCTGGTCCATGAACTGGTCGGCGCGCTGCTCCAGGTCGCCCAGCGTGCTCTGCAGCTGGTCCAGCCCGCCGAGCCGGTTGGCTCCGCCGGCCGCCGTCCCTGCTCCACCCGCCGCCGAAGCGCCAGTGCTGCCACCCGTCGAAGCGCCGCCGCTCAGGCTGCCCGTGCCCGTGCTGGACGCGGAAGATCCCGCGCCGCCCGTGGTGCCGCCCGTCGAGCCCAGGCCGCTGCCGCCGGTAGATCCAAAGGCTCCGGTGCCGCTGCTTCCCGTCCCGCCGGTCGAACCGAGACCGGCGCTTCCGCTGCCGCCCCCGAGATTGCGTTCGTCCTGCATCCGTCCCCTCCCCTGTTGCGGGTTCCCGTGCTTGGGACGGCGCCGGGGTGCAACACGTATGCCATGGGTTGGAAAAGCAGAGGGGAAGTGCGTGAGTGCGGGGTGCGTGAGTGCGTGAGTGCGGAAGAGGAAGTGCCAAATGCTCAGTTCCAAGTGCTCAGGTCCAGCAGTGCGGGCTGGGACCTGAACCGCCGCGCCTGCTGTTCACTCCGAGTGGGGCGTCTACCTGTGGCCGGCTCCGGTGCTCAGATCCAGTGTATCCGCAGTGGGTGCCTGGAGCCGGTTCCGGTACCGATGTCACGCCATCGGCCAGTAGCGCTGGTCCCATCGTACGCCGTCCGATAGACGATCAACGGACCACTGCCGCTACATGCATCAGTCTTCCGGGGCAGGTGCGCTCTGACAACCATACCGTGCAGCTATCCCGCACCGCGAGCACCTGACCCCGGCACTCCGGCGAGAACACTGCTCGCCCACTACCCCCACTGGGCACTGGGCACTGGGCACTGGGCACTGGGCACTGGGCACTGGGCACTGGGCACTGGGCACTGGGCACTGGGCACTGGGCACTGGGCACTCTCGTGCTCTCGAAACTTCCCCTCCCTCGCACTAACGCACCCAGCACCCCGCACTAACGCACTTCCCTTCTTCGCACCCCGCACCCTGCACTTCCCCTATATTGTTTCACGTGGAACACACCTCCCCGGGTGATGTACTGGACGTCAAACGCAAATCAGCAAGGAACGGCATGGAATCGCGCTACGACGTCATCGTGATTGGCGGGGGGCACGCGGGGGTGGAGGCCGCGGGTGCGTCCGCCCGCATCGGCGCGCGCACGCTGCTCGTGACGCCCAACCTGGAGGGGATCGGGCAGATGAGCTGCAACCCCGCCATCGGGGGCGTGGCCAAGGGCACGGTCGTTCGCGAGGTGGATGCGCTCGGTGGCGTGATGGGTCTTGCGACGGACCGCTCGCGCATCCAGTTCCGCATGCTGAACCAGTCCAAGGGTCCCGCAGTGTGGGCGCCGCGCGCCCAGTGCGACCGTGGTTTGTACCCCCGCGCCGCGCGTTCTCTGCTGGAGCGCTTCCCCGCCCTGCACTTCTTTCAGGGGATGGTGGGGTCGCTGGTGATGGAAAACGGACGCGTCGCGGGTGTGCGCACGGAGGCGGGACACGAGTTCATGGCGCGCTCCGTGGTGCTCACCGCGGGGACGTTTCTGCGCGGGCGCATCCACGTCGGGCGCACGCCCGGGGTGCCGGCGGGGCGCGCGGGCGACGCGCCATCCGTGCGCCTGGCCGAGCAGATGGAGGCGCTGGGGCTGGAGGTGGCGCGCTTCAAGACGGGCACGCCGCCCCGCATCGACGGCCGCTCGGTGGACTTGGACCGGCTGGAAGTGCAGCCGGGGGAGAACCCCGAGTACCGCCTTTCCGTCTGGGAGCGCACCCCGCTCCTGCCCCAGCTTCCCTGCTGGATCACGTGGACGGGGGAGCCGCTGCGCGACATCATCCAGACCAACCTGCAGGAGTCCGCGCTGTACGGGGGCGAGATCGCCGGGCGCGGGCCGCGCTACTGCCCCTCCATCGAAGACAAGATCGTCAAGTTCCCCGACGCCGCGCGGCACCAGGTCTTTCTTGAGCCGGAGGGGCTGGATACGACGGAGCTGTACGTCAACGGGCTCTCCACCTCCCTCCCCGCGGACGTGCAGCTGCGGATGCTGCAGAGCATCCCCGGGCTGGAGAGCGCGCGGATGACCAAGGTGGGGTACGCGATCGAATACGATTACTATCCGCCCCACCAGCTGCGGCCCACGCTGGAGTGCAAGGCGCTGGACGGCCTCTTCCTCGCCGGGCAGGTGAACGGGACGACGGGGTACGAGGAGGCCGCGGGACAGGGGCTGCTCGCCGGCGCCAACGCCGCCTTCGCCGCGCTCGATCGCGATCCGCTCATCCTGGAGCGCGACCAGGCGTTCATCGGCGTGCTGATCGACGACTTGGTGACCAAGGGGACGGACGAGCCGTATCGCCTGTTCACCTCGCGCGCGGAGTTCCGCCTGACCCTGCGGCAGGACAACGCCATCCGCCGTCTGGGCCCCATCGCCGCGGAGCGCGGGCTGCTGACGGACGAGCAGACGCGCACGCTGGAGCGCCGCCTCCGTCTGGCTGAGGAGGTGGATGGGTGGCTGCGGACGACCAACGCCAATCCGGTGGACGTCAATCCGGTGCTGGAGTCGGTCGGCTCACCTGCGCTGCGGGAGGCGACGCGGATGGGGCTGCTGCTGAAGCGCCCGAACGTTACCGCCGAACTGCTGATGCCCGTGGTTGCCGGCGTGCCGGAGGGCGAGCCGCACGAACTGGCGGACGCGCTCACCACGGCGGAGATGGAACTGCGGTACGGGGGATACCTGGAAAAGGAACGCGCACGCGCCGCTACGCTGCAGCGGCAATCGGAGTTCCCTTTGCCCGACGCGCTTCCCTACCCCGAGCTGCTGTCGCTGAGCTACGAGGCGCGCCAGAAGCTGGACCGCATCCGTCCGGCGACGCTGGCGCAGGCCGGACGCATTCCCGGCGTGAGCCCCAGCGATCTGCAGAATCTGGTGATGGAGGTGCGCAAGCTCGGGCGAGTGGCCGAAATCCAAGGCGCGTGAGCGAGCCGGTGCTCAGACCGCCGACAGAGCCGCGGGTGAGCGATCCGGCGAGCCGGCCACGTGGCGGATCGCCTTCGTCGCTGAAAACCGGCAGGATGCCGAAGAAAAATGGCTTTCGAGGTTGATTTATGGCGCGTGATCGAGCTCGGACGAATATCTCAGTGTGGATTCGGGGCTGAAATCGATTGTGGGGCATTCTGAAGCGAATTGCTGGCCCATGTTCCACGTGAAACACTTTGGGCGCGTTTGAGGGCTGGGTCGCCCGTCCCGCGGGCGCTCTCTCCTTCCCCACGCGTACGCGCGCGCGTAGATTGTTCAAACACCCCTTCTTTCGCACCCCCGCCAACACCATCGCCGAGGATCAGCGTGTCGCGCATCATCGCCATCGCGAACCAGAAGGGCGGCGTCGGCAAGACCACCACGGCCATCAACCTGGGCGCGTGTCTGGCGGTCGCCGAAAAGAAGACGCTGGTCATTGACATGGACCCGCAGGGTAACGCGACCAGCGGCCTGGGCATCGACAAGGAAGAAGTCGAGCGCTCCATCTACGACGTGCTGATCGAGGGGTTCTCCCCCGCCGACGCCGTCATCCACAACGTGCACTTTCCGTATCTGGACGTGCTCCCGGCCACGCGCGACCTGGTGGGCGCCGAGGTGGAGCTGGTGAACCGCAAGGCGCGCGAGAACATTCTGCGCGACGCGCTCACCGCCCTGCGTGACCAGTACGAGTACGTGCTCATCGACTGTCCGCCGTCGCTCGGCCTGCTGACGCTGAACACGCTCGCCGCCGCCGACTCGGTGCTGATCCCCATCCAGTGCGAGTTCTATGCGCTGGAGGGGCTGTCGCAGCTGCTGAACACCGTCACCATTGTGCAGAAGAATCTGAACCCGCGGCTGCAGATCGAGGGCGTGCTGCTGACCATGTACGACGGGCGCCTGAACCTTTCCCGGCAGGTGGCGGAGGAGGCCAAGGAGTACTTTGGCCCCAAGGTGTACCGCACCACCATCCCGCGGAACGTGCGCATCGCCGAGGCGCCCAGCTTCGGCAAGCCGATCGTGCTCTACGACGTGATTTCCGTGGGGGCCAAGAGCTACCTGTCGCTCGCCAAGGAAGTCATCGCGCGCAAGGGCAGCCGCAAGGGCGCCGCCGCCGAGGTCGAGGCGGCTCCCATCATCGCGGGGGAGTAAGGGATGGCGCTCGCAAAGAAGGGGCGGCTGGGCAAGGGCCTAGGCGCGCTGCTGGGAGAGTACTCCGCCGAGCCCACGCCGGCGGACGGGGAAAGCATCACCAGCGTGCAGACGGCGCGCATTACCGCCAACCCGTTTCAGCCGCGCCGGGAGTTCACCCCCGAGCAGCTTTCGGAGCTGGAAGAAAGCATCCGGCAGAACGGGCTGCTGCAGCCGCTCGTGGTGCGCCGCGCGCAGGAAGGGGCGCCGGAGGGGGCGGAGTGGGAACTGGTGGCCGGCGAGCGCCGCTGGCGCGCGGTGCGCCGCCTGGGCTGGGCCAACGTCCCCGTCGTGGTACGTGACCTGGACGACCGCGCCATGCTGGTGCTGGCCATCGTCGAGAACGTGCAGCGCGCCGAACTTTCTCCGCTGGAAGAGGCCGCGGCGTACCGCCGGCTGATGGACGAGTTCAACTTCACCCAGGCGGAAGTCGCCGAGAGCGTGGGGCGCGAGCGCAGCACGGTGGCCAACCTGCTGCGGCTGCTTGCTCTTCCCGCCAGCGTGCAGCGCCTGGTGAACGAGGGCCAGCTTTCCATGGGCCACGCCCGCGCGCTGCTGGGGCTGGAGGACGAGCGCGAGATGTCGGACCTGGCGCGCCAGGCGGCCGTGAGCGGAATGACGGTGCGCGCGGTGGAAGAGCGCGTCCGCGACCGCCGCCCCGCCGCCGCCGCGCGCGGCGCCGACCGCGCGCCCGCATCCGGCGCGGATGCGCACGTCCGCGGGCTGGAGTCGGAGTTGCAGCGGCACTTTGGCACGCAGGTGCGCATCCGTTCGCAGCCCGGCAACCAGGGACGCGTAGAGATTCCGTTCCTCAACGCGGACGACTTTGAGCGGGTGATGGACCTGCTCCTGGGCCCGGAACGGATGAAGTAGTCGGCCATCGCCGTCGCACTCACGCACCAACGCACTCAGCACTCACGCACTCCCGTACCGTTGTCTGAAGACCGCAGCAAGACCGTCATTCTGGTTACGCGAGACCGCGACCTGAGCACGCGATCGTACGAACTTACGGATCGGCAGATCCGCAGGTGGAAGATGATCGCGATTGTCGCGGGCACCCTGCTGGTGGTGATGGCCGGGTCGTGGCTGTGGCTGGCGGGCCAGGCCGCGCGGGTGCCGTCGCTGCGCAGCGAAGTGCGCGAGCTGCGGCGGGACCGGGTGCGCGCGGTGGAACTGGAAACGAGCCTGAAGCGCATGGAGGCGGACTACGCCAAGGTGCGCGCCATGCTGGGCCCCGATTCGGCATCCCTCCCCGCCCACGCGGCGCCGGTGGCCGACACGGCCGCGGCCCCGGGCGACGCGGAGGGCGACCAAGCCAGCGCCATCAACACCCTTCCGCGGCGCTGGCCGCTGACCGCGCACGGGTACGTGACGCGCGGGCACTTTGCGGCCATCGGGCTGCATCCGGGAATGGACATCGCCGTGGCCGCGGGGTCGCGCATTCTGGCGGCGGGCGGCGGGGTGGTGGAGGAAGTGGGTGAGGACAGCGTGTACGGCCGCTACGTGCGCATCGCGCACCGCGACGGGTACGAGAGCGTGTACGGACACGCGAGCAAGCTGCTGGTGCGCGCGCGCCAGCGGGTGGCGGCCGGCCGGGTGATCGCCCTCAGCGGCAGCACCGGCGTATCCACGGCCCCGCACCTGCACTTTGAGATTCGCAAGGATGGGCGCGCGGTGGATCCGGCGACCCTGGTAGCCAACCCGAACTGATCCATCAATGCTGGGACGCAAGGAAACGGAACGTACGGCGGCGGTGCGCGCCGGGGGCGGTGAGGCTTCCATGTCCATCATCGGGCCCGGGATGAACATCGTGGGCGACATCACCACCGACGGTACGGTGCGGGTGGAGGGCCGGGTGGAGGGAACGATCCGCGCGGGCAAGGCGGTGATCGTGGGCCGCGGCGGCGAGATCATCGGCGATGTCGCCACGCAGGACGCGGTGATCGGCGGGCGCATTCGCGGCACGCTGGTGGCGGAAAGCCGGCTGGAGCTGCAGGCCAGCAGCGACATCGAGGGGCAGATCCGCGCGCCGGAGCAGCACCTGCTGCTGGAGGAAGGCGCCCGCTTCAACGGGCAGATCCAGATGGGGAGCGGCGGGCAGACCGCGATTCCGTCACGGACCGGGGCCGAGAACTCCACATCCGCCTGACAGTTCTCCACAAAAGGCTCCACCCCGGACAAGCCGTTGCCCTGCAGCGGCTTGTCTGCTTTCTACACAGAAATCCACCAGTTATCCACCAGAGTTATCCACACGTTTGTGGGAAGGCTCGCAACCCGTTCACTGTATGGACCTTCGCACGATCGTTACGTACCTGGATGAGTACCTGCGCATCCGCGCGGTGCCGGATTACCCCACCGCGCTCAACGGGCTGCAGGTGGATGGCGGGCGCACGCAGGTGCGGCGCGTTGCCGTGGCTGTGGACGCCGCGCAGGCCACCATCGACCGTGCCGTCGCGGGCGGCGCGGACCTGCTGATTGTGCATCACGGCCTGTTCTGGGACGGAAACCAGCCCGTCACCGGCCGCCGCTACCGCCGCCTCAAGGCGCTGCTGGACGCCGATCTGCCGCTGTACAGCGCGCACCTGCCGCTGGACGTGCACCCCGAGGTGGGCAACAACGCCGTCCTGGCGCGCGAACTCGGGATCGACATCCAGGGCACCTTCGGGGAGTACAAGGGCAGCCCCGTGGGCGTGTGGGGCACGGTGGACGAGATGCTGCGCGAAGCCCTGGCCGCGCGGCTGGACGCGTTGCTGGGCGTGCGCGTAAAGCTCGTCCCCGGCGGGCCGGAGCGGGTGCGCCGCGTGGGCGTCATTACCGGCGGGGCGGGCGGATCGGTTGCGGACGCGGTGGCCGCGGGACTGGACGCGTTCGTGACGGGAGAGGGTGCGCACCACAACTTCTTTGACGCCGAGGAGGGTGGCATCAACCTGCTGTTGGGCGGCCACTACGCCACGGAAACCTGGGGCGTGCGCGCGCTCGGGAAGCACCTGGAGGAGAAGTTCGGGATCGAGTGGATGTTCATCGATCACCCGACAGGACTATGAAGGGAAGTGCGTGAGTGCGTGAGTGCGGGGTGCGTGAGTGCGAAAGAAAAGGGAGAGAACCGGATTCGCCGATTCCCTCCCCTTTTCTGCCGTTCGCACTAACGCACTAACGCACCCAGCACTCACGCACTTCCGTTATTCCGTTACCCCGTCCAGGGCGCAGCGCTCGGCGAACAGGTCGCGTTCCACGACTTTTTCCCATGTTTCGCGCACTTCGGGGTCGGCGGTCAGCTTGACCAGGTGCGGGTCGAACTGGGTGCCCGAGCCCTTTCGCAGCTCGGCCAGGGCGTCTTCCACCGGCATGGCGTCGCGGTATTTGCGCGGCTGCGTCATGGCGTCGAACGCGTCGGCCAAGGCGATGATGCGGGCGCCCAGCGGAATGTCTTCGCCCGCGGCGCTGTGCGGGTAGCCGCTGCCGTCCCAGCACTCGTGGTGCGACGACACGATCTGGCGGATTCCCGGGTGCTCCCCTTCCAGCGGCGCCAGGATGTGGGCGCTTTCGTGCGGGTGGTTCTTGATCTCCGCCCGCTGCTCCGGCGTAAGCTTCTGCCGCGAGTGCACGATGTGAAAGAAGCGGTCGTCGATCTTGCCCATGTCGTGCAGCAGCGCGGCCACCCGCAGGGTGCGCAGATCGCTGTCCGTCATCCCCGCGGCGAGCGCGACGGCGTAGCTGAGGTCCGCCACGCGCCGGCTGTGGCGCGCCGTGACGGGGTCGCCCGCGGTGAGCGCGTTCAGCAGCAGGTCCACCATGTCGCGGTGCATCTCCGCCAAGCGCCGCTGGCGGGTGCTGGCGTCCATCATCCAGGCGAAGCCCAGCAGCGCTCCCGCCGCGATGAGCACGACGCGCAACCCGGTTCTGTCCACAGTTTCTTTGGCCATCCAGCGTTGATCCTCAGAGATTCGGGTGCGGTGCGTCCGTGCAGCGGGATTGCACAAGGCAAGCCAAACGCAAGAAACGGCTTAGCGGTGCTCGTGTTTGTACGCGCCCCGGAACTGGGGCGCGTAAAGACGCGGCTGGCCGCCACCATCGGCCACCAGGCGGCGCTGCGCGTGTACAGGCGGCTGGCGGAGCACGCCGTCGACGCCGCGCGCGGGCTCCCGGAAGCCGGCATCCGCGTGCATCACACGCCCGCGGACGCGGAGCCGGCGGTCCGCGCGTGGCTGGGGGATGGACTGACGCTGCTGCCGCAGGCGGAGGGCGACCTGGGCGTGCGGATGCGCGACGCTTTCGCCCGCGCCTTTGCCGACGGACATGGGCGCGTCGTCATCATCGGATCGGACCTGCCGGAGATGAGCACGGAACTGCTGCGCCGCGCGTTCGCCGCGCTTGAGGATGCGGACGCGGTGATCGGCCCGGCGCGCGACGGCGGATACTATCTGCTCGGCCTCACCCGTCCCGTCACGGGCGTGTTCGATGGCATCGCGTGGAGCACGCCGGAGGTTTTCGATGCCACGATGGACCGGCTGCGCGCTGCGGGGATGGAGCCCGTCGTTCTGGAGACGCTGGCGGACGTGGATGAGGTGGATGACCTGCCCGCCGGATGGCATCCATCTGCCGACACGGATGCACCGGCAGACAACCTGCGGTAGAAGGTTGGATCAACGTTCTTCCCGCATCGGCAGACCGCCCCGCGCAGGACGCGGATGGGGCGCGGGAGAGCGGCGGGGCTCACATGCGGGAGAGTGCGATGCGGCGGGACAGGATCCATGGCGGAAAGCGGATGATGCGGCTGGGCGCCGTCCTCGTGCTGTGCGTGGCGGCGTGCGCGCGCGCGGAGCATGCGCCGGCGCGGGCGGACGCCATCGCCGCGATCGGGCCGCGCGGAATTCCGGCGGACTCCTTTCCCGAGGCGGCGCGGCCGGTGGCGTCCATCGTCACTGATACGTGGAGCAGCGAGGACGAGCGGGACAGCGCGGGCGAGGCGGAAAAGGTCATGGACCTGCTCGCCATCACGCCGGGGATGACGGTGGCGGACGTGGGCGCGGGGAGCGGCTACTACACCGTGCGCCTGTCGCCGCGCGTGGGGCCGCGGGGCAAGGTGATCGCGCAGGACATCGTGGCGCGGTACCTGGACGGGCTGCGCCAGCGCGTGCGGACGGATTCGCTGAGCAACGTGCAGCTGGCGCTCGGCGCGCCGCACGATCCTCGTCTTCCCCGGGCCTCTGTGGACCTCGTGATGCTGGTGCACATGTACCACGAGGTGGAGCAGCCCTACGCCTTTCTCGCCAACCTGCGGCCTTCTCTGCGCCCCGGCGGCCGCGTGGCCGTGGTGGACCTGGACCGCGCGACGCAGCGGCACGGAACGCCGCTTCCCCTGCTGGAATGCGAGTTTGCCGCCGTCGGCTACACGCGGACGGAGACGCACGACCTGGGCGGCGGCAGCGGCTACCTGGCCGTATTTCGCGCCACGGACGGCCCGGCGCCGCGGCCCTCCGACGTGCGCCCCTGCCCCGCCGGCGGGGAACGATGAGCGAGCGTCCCCCGCACCACGGCCCGGACGGCCGGTTCCGCATTCCCTGGCCCCTCGTCCATCCGGACCGCACGCGCAACGGCGGCGTGCTGCGCTGGCAGCGCGAGCGGATGATGCAGAAGCGCGCGCCCGATCCGCGGCCGGAGCAGCTTCCGCCGGGCACGCCGGAGGTCGCGCGCCCCCGCGCCGCGGCGGAAGAGGTGCGGATCACCTGGATTGGCCACGCGACGTTTCTGGTGCAGATGGGCGGATTGAACCTGCTGACCGATCCGCACTTCAGCGAGCGCGCGTCGCCGTTCCAGTTCATGGGTCCGCGCCGGTTCGTGCCGCCGGCCGTCGACTTCGATGCACTGCCGCCCATCGACGCCGTGCTGCTGTCGCACGATCACTACGATCACCTGGACGCGCCGACGGTAAAGCGTCTCCATCGAAAGTACGGCACCGCGTTGACGTGGATCGCGCCGCTGGGGCACGCGGAGTGGCTGGCCGGGGCGCGAATCCGCCACAACGTGCACGACGTGGACTGGTGGGATTCCGTGGAGCTGCGCGGCCCCGCCGGTCCGGTTTCCGTCACCTGTGCGCCCGCGCAGCACTGGACCCGCCGCACGCTGCGCGAGTTCAACAACCGGCTGTGGGGATCGTTCGCCATCCGGAGCGCGACACGGGCGGTCTATTTTGGCGGGGACAGCGGGTACTTTCGCGGATATCCGGAGATCGGCGCGCGGCTGGGCCCGTTCGACGCCGTGCTGATGCCCATCGGCGCGTACGATCCGCGGTGGTTCATGGCGCCTGCGCACATGGATCCCGAGGAGGCGGTGCAGTCGTACCGCGAGATGGGCGGCGGGGGCGTCTTCATCCCCATGCACTGGGGTACGTTCCGCCTGACCGACGAGGATCCTCTGGAACCGCCGATCCGCCTGCACAAGGCATGGGAGGACTCCGGGCTGCCTCCGGACGATCTGCGCGTCCTCAGGCACGGCGATACAGTCATCCTGTAGAACGGAGGGGCCCCGGGAATCATCCCGGGGCCGCTTCTCCGTTCCCGACACGGCGGGCGCGCCCATTCCGTGGATCACGGGCGGCGCATGTCTGTCATCAGCCGTCACGGTGTGCTCAGTTGATTGCGCCAGCGCCACTCCAGGCACGCCAGCGCGCCCACGAACACGGCTTCCACGGCCAGGGCGGCGATTCCGAGCGGCGTGGCGGAGTCCCGGAAGACCACCGCGAGCCCGGCGCACACGGCCGCCCACGCCAGGTTGGCGAGCACCAGCAGCAGGATGAGGTTGGTGGACCGCCTTGTTCGCGCGGCGAGCGAAAAGGAATAGGCGGCGTACAGCAGGTTGGCCGCGCCCATGAAGAGCAGCAGCCCGCACGGCACTCCGTACAGCTCGCTCAGCCATCCGCCCAGCACCAGCATCGTCGCGCCGGCGAGCGCGCCCGCGATGCAGTCGATCCACAGCAGATTCCGGCGCAAGTACATCGGCGCTGTCCGGTTCGGGATGGGTTCCGGGCCCGGTTGCCCGATCCCGCTCAGGTTGGAAAACACGTCCGGCGTGGCCATCGGGATGGCGGGAATTGCTTCCCAGGATGCGGGATGCGTGCAGACCATCCGAAGAGATCCGTCAACGAGAGCGGCCCCGGGATGATGATCCCGGGGCCGCTCTCCTGTCGCGGACGAAAGCAGGTCAGGCTTCCATGTCGGTGTCGCTGCGCAGCACCTCCAGCTCCGCGGAACCGGCGGCTTCCGTTCGGCGGGCCTCCAGCAGCACCTCCAGTTCGCGCTCGCGCAGGTTGAGCGTGTACCCGGCGCCCACGATGCCGACGCGCAGGTAGCTCAGGGTGAGCGCCGCGCCCTTCATGCACTCGTCGGCGTTGTCGAAGCGCACGCCGCGGCCGTCCACGAACGTCACCGAACCGCGCCCCACGACGGACCCGAGATGGTCTTCCACCACGAGCGCGGTGTCCTCGTCGATGCCCAGCCCCAGCATCTCGGGATTGCGGCCGATGACCATGAACAGCCGCTGCAGCCGCCGCCGCTGCGTGAAGTGCGTGTCGATCATGGCCCGGAAGCCCAGGAGGCCGAAGCCGGGGCCCAGATGCAGCTTCTGCATCTGCCCGTACTCGTCGGGCTCGCCGCCGGCCAGGATCGTCTCCGTGAGCGCGGCCGCGCCGGCGCTGGTTCCGCAGATGGTGGCGCCGCGGGCGTACGCTTCGCGGATGGCGCGGTCCACCCGCGAGCCGCCCAGCGTGGCGACCAGGTGCACCTGGTCGCCGCCGCCCAGAAAGATGCCGTCCGCCTCCTCGATCATCCGCACGATGCGCCGGTCCTGCGCCAGGTCGCGGCGGTCCAGAATGGGGATCTGCACCCGTGTGGCGCCCGCGTTCTGGAACGTTTCCAGCCAGTGCCGCGCCGACTCCGCCGGGTCCGACGAGGCCGTGGTGATCCCCACGATCCTGCCGCCCTCACGCGCCTTGGACAGGCGCAGAAACGCGCCCAGCGCCTCGCCGTCCGGCTCGCACGCTCCGCCGATGAGCACCAGGCGTCCGCTGGTGCGGTCCGACCGGCGGCGGACGGGGTCGTTCTCGTGTTCGTTCGTGTTCGGCTGCTGATCCATCAATCCCGTGTGTCTTCCCGTTCAAGTTCGTGCAGCGCGTGCACGGCCAGCGCGGCGGCTACCTGCACCCCCGCGTTCTCGTCCGCGCGCAGCGGCCCGGCGTCGTCCACCTCGCCGCGCGTCTCGATGACGATGCGGCCGTCGCGCACCATCCCCACGGCAATGGCCACGCGCGTGTGGCGCACGGGCACGGTGTCGCGGGTGGAAAATACGGCCACCCGGCACTGCGCCGCGCGGGCCGCGTCCTGCACCTCCCACTCCGGCGCGGGAACGATGACGATGCCGTCGCGCCGCACGCCGTCCGCCAGCACGGAGACGAGCTGCTCGTTGCGCCCCTCCTCACGGTAGCGCTCCGGCACGTCCTGCAGATCCGTGTCCAGAATGACGGCGATCTCGCTGCGCGCGTACGGCAGCCCCGCGTTCAGCAGGTACGACGGCGTCACGTCCACGATCAGTTCCGCGTCCGAGACGCCGCGCCGCAGCATTTCGTCACGCACCGCCGCCCGGTCGCCGCCGCCGGTAATGCCGCACAGCACGCGCGACGTCAGCCCGGGAATGTCCGGCGCCTCGGCCAGCGCCTGCAGCTCGGCGACGGCGTGATCCACCGTGTCCAGCTCGCCGGCAAAGGCGCGCTGCACCGTTTCCAGCGCCAGCGCCGCGGCGCGCATCCCGACCTCCGCGTGCAGGTGCTCGAATACGACGGTGTACTCGCCCTCGCGGTCGCCGCCGCGCGCGCGGCCGTAGCCCACGTCGTGGCCAATCATCGTCTGCAGCTCCAGCCCCACGTGCTCCGCGATGTGCGGGGCGTACGTTCCCCGCCGCAGCCGCGTCACGAAGCCGCCGCGCTCGCCGATGCTGCAGCGGTGCTCCCACAAGCCGGGCATGGCCTTGAGCAGCGCCTCGGTAAAGCCCGGCACCTCCGCCGAGTGGATCTCGTCGTACTCGCCGACGGCCACGTCCATGCGGGTGATGGGCCGGCGCGACCAGAAGTTGGCGCCGCGCAGGGAGCGCAGGCCGGTCAGGCGGATCTCGCTGTGCGGATCGGGACGCGGCATGGGCGGGGGTTCAGTCGTTGCGGCGCGCGCACGGTGCGCGGGCATCGGTGGATCTCGTCAGGCAAGCTCGGCGCCGCGGCGCGCGGAATCACCGCGGAACGGCAACACCGTTTCACGCGGGGGACGCGGAGGGAGCGGGGGAACGCGGGGGAAGGAACGGAGATGCGGACCGGCCCGGCGCCGATCCGCATCCCCATCAGTTCCTATTCCCTATTCCCCATTCCCTATTCCCTGCTCTGCCTACGCCGTCCCCTGCCGCCGCTGCACGTGCTTCAGCACGCCCTCCACCTTGTCCGCCAGCATCATCACCAGGTCGCCCGCGTCCACGACGGAAAGCGCGCGGTCCACGGCGTCGTACTCGTCCAGCACGATCTCGATGGCATCCTCCGCCATGCCGCCCTCGCGCAGCCCCTCGATCATCAGCAGGGCGCTCTCGCGCGGTTCGCGGCCGCGCAGGTCCTTGTCTTCCTTGACGAATACGCGGTCCAACCCGCTGCACAGCCGGCCCAGTTCGCGGATGTCGTCGTCGCGCCGGTCGCCGGGCGCGCCGATCACGCCCACGCGCATCCGCGCGGGAAGCTCGTTCACCATCTCCACCAGCCCCTCCACCGCCGCCGGGTTGTGCGCATAGTCGATCAGCACGCGCACGTCGCCCAGGCGCACCATGTTCAACCGCCCCGGCGTCATGCTGGGGGACGGGAAGAACGAGAGCAGGCCGGCGCGGATGGTATCGTAGCGCACCCCCTGCACGTACGCCGTGCAGATGGCGGCCAGCACGTTCTGCTGCTGGAACCGCGCGGCGCCGCCCATCATCAGCGGCACCTCGCGCACGCTGGCGATGGGAATGCGCAGCCGGCCGCGGCGGATGACGAACTCGTCGTTCTCGATGCGCGCCCCGATGCCGCCGCGCTCGATGTGGTCGTCGAACAGCGCGTTCTCCCCCGCCGCCATCGTGCTGAACAGGACGATGTCGCCGCCGCTGCGGTCGCGCATGGCGTAGACGAGCGGATCGTCGGCGTTCAGCACCGCGTGCCCCTCGCGCTTCACCACGGCGGGGACCACCGACTTCACCTCGGCCAGCTGCTCCACCGTGTTGATGCCGCGCAGCCCGAGGTGGTCGGCGCTCACGTTCAGCACCACGCCCACGTCGCACTCGTCAAAGCCCAGCCCCGCGCGGATCACGCCGCCGCGCGCCGTTTCCAGCACCGCCACCTCCACCGTCGGGTTCGACAGGATGATGTTGGCGCTGAACGGGCCGGTCATGTCGCCCTCCATCACCATGCGGTTCTGCAGGTAGACGCCGTCCGTCGTGGTGAAGCCGACCGTCTTGCCCGTCTGCCGGAACAGGTGCGCCGTCAGCCGCGTCGTGGTCGTCTTGCCGTTCGTCCCCGTGATGGCGATGACGGGAATGGTGTAGGGCGAGCCCGGCGGATACAGCATGTCGATGATGGGCGCGCCCACCTGCCGTCCCTGCCCTTCCGACGGATGCGTGTGCATCCGCAGCCCGGGCGCGGCGTTCACCTCGATGATCACCGCGCCGTTCTCGCGGAACGGCACGCTGATGTCAGGCGACAGCACGTCGATGCCGGCGATGTCCAGCCCCACCACGCCCGCCGCCATCTCGCAGGCGGTGATGTTGTCGGGATGGATTTCGTCCGTGCGGTCGATGGAGGTGCCGCCCGTGGACAGGTTGGCCGTCGCGCGCAGGAACACCGTCTCCCCCGGCGCGGGCACGTGCGCCAGCGACAGTCCGCACGAGGCCAGATAGGTCTCCGTCGCCTTGTCCGCGGGAAGGTGCGTGAGCGTGCGCGAGTGGCCGCTGCCCCGCCGCGGATCGCGGTTGGCGATGGTGATGAGCTCCGCCACGCTGCTCGTCCCATCACCGACGACATGCGCGGGGACGCGCTCCGCGACGGCGGCCAGCTTGCCATCCACCACCAGCACGCGGTAGTCGCGCCCGGTGACGAACTGCTCAATGACGACGCGGCGCGAATAGGTGCGCGCCACCTCGAACGCGGCCGCGATCTGCTCGTCGTTCTCCAGCCGTCCGCTGATGCCGCGGCCGTGGCTGGCGTCCAGCGGCTTGATGAGCACCGGCCAGCCGATGTCGTGCGCCGTCTCCAGGATGCCGTCCAGCGTGCTGGCCACGCCGCCCTCCGGCACCGGCAGGCCGATGGCCCCCAGCACGCGGCGGGTGTCGTCCTTGTCCTGCGCGATCTCCACCCCGATGGCGCTGGTGTAGTCGCTCATGGCGGCCTGCACGCGGCGCAGGTTGATGCCCAGCCCCAGCTGCACCAGCGAGTGGCTGTTCAGCCGGCGCACGGGAATGGCGCGGCGGCGGGCCTCCTCTACGATGGCTCCTGTGGAGGGACCCAGGCGCGTGTTCTCCAGCAGGTCGTGCAGGTCCTCAGTCACCTTCTGAATGGGGAACTCCGCGCCGGTCATGCAGGCGCGCACCAGCTTCACGGCGTCGCGCACCGCCTGCAGCCCCACCTCTTCCTCCTCGTACGCCACGATCAGCCACCACACGCCGGGATCGCCGCTTTCCACCACGCGGCCGAACGAGACATCGGTTCCCGCCAGCGTCTGCATCTCCAGCGCGACGTGCTCCAGCACGTGCGGCAGGTGCGTTCCGGCGCGCAGCCGCTCCACGAAGCCGCCCTCGGTGCCGCGCGAGCAGGGGTGCTCGTGCAGCGTGGGCATGGCGGCCAGCAGCCGGTCGTTGAAGCCGGGGATCTCGGACGTGGGCACGTCTTCCAGCGACCCCAGCGTGAGGTCGCAGGCAATGACGGGCGCCAGGCGCCAGAAGTTGGGTCCGCGCACCGCGCGCAGACGGCTGACGCGCAGCTGTTCGGGATCGAACTGCGCGGCGGGAGCCGTGGGCTCGCTCATGGCCTGAGACATGGGATCTGCAGAAACGAAAAGGGGGCCGAAGCCCCGTGGTCAGATCAGGTGCGAGGCTGGCGCGCGTGTTCCCATAGGGAGCCGTCGCGGGTACCTCCGCCGCGGCCGGTGTAGCCGGTATATGCGTCGCGCCGCGTGTCGCAGTCAATGCGCCGCGCAAAGCGCCGTTCGTTGCCCGAGGCGCGCATCGCCTGCGGCTGACGTTGATCTTCGCTGCTTTCGGTCCGGAACGCCATGGTTCACCTTCGAAGTCCTCGTTTCCAACGCACCGGGCGACAGCGCGGCGCGCCCGGCATGGCAAGGCAGGACGCATGCCATCTGAGAGGGGCCCGGAAAGCGCACTTTCCGCCGTGCTACGCGGAATTCTGGACAAACCATGAACGCCGGAAATCCTGAATACGATCTTTTCGCCGGAGAGGAAAACCGCAGGCGCGGCGCGGAGTTGGCGCGGCGGCCTACCAGTGCATCCCGGCGGAAACGAGCAGGCCGAACGAGGGGCTGAACGGCGTATATCCGCGCACCGCGTCGGCCTGAATCCACCGGCGCCCGCGCGTGCGGAACCCCAGGCGTACCTCGCCCAGCGACTCGTTGCCGCGGATTTCCCGGTGCCCCGCGCCTACCTGCTGCCCCACGATGGTCAGCCGCGGCCGCAGCGGCCCGGCGGAGGTTTCCGCGCGGAGGGAGTAGAGGAGCAGGTCGTCCTGCTCGAAGCGGTCCTGCCGCGTGCCCAGGATGCCGAGCCCCGCCTCAGCCTGCAGTTCGGCGGGGCCGCGGCGCACGCGGAAGGCGGTCATGGCAAAGAAGTCGGTGGCGTCGCGGTCCAGCCCGGTGGTGTTGTCCGTGGTGGGCAGGCGCGTGCCGAAGCGCAGTGCAGCCTGCACGGGGGCGCGTTCCGGCGTCAGCCGCACGGCGGTAAGGATGCGGTAGTCGCCCGCGTCGTGGCGTTTTCCGTCCTCCGCGGGACGCACTTCGGGATCGGCTTCGGCGAAGCGGCGATCCTCATCCAGAAAGCGCTGCACGGTGCCGCCCGCCTCCAGCACCACGCGGCCGGTGCGCCAGAACGCCCGCCAGTTCCCCGCCTCCACGAGCGTGCCTTCCGTGCCCGCCAGCGACGCGCGCTGCCCACCCAGCCACCCACCGCCGATCTCCGCGGACACCGTCGGCTGCCCATCGAACATCCGCCACTCCAGCGGCTCCAGCGGCCGGAGTTGCGCGGGTGCGGCGGCGGGGAGCAGGGCGACCGCGATCGGGACGAGAAGGGACGCGAGACGGAGCACGGGACGATGGGTGATGTGGATGGTGGGGGATGGAACAGGCGCAGGCCGATGATCCGGCGGAGCGGCCGGCCTTGGAGGCCCCTCCCCGGCCCTCCCCGTGCAAACAGACGCACGGAGAGGGAGAACGGCAACTCCGTGTGAGCGGCGGGGCGAGGTGCGCGCGGATGGGGCCCCCTCCCCCCAGCCCCCTCCGCCCGCTCCGCGGGAGAGGGGGAGCCGTTCGGCGCGGGCGACGGAGTGCGGTGCGCGACCGCGTCCCGGTTGAGGTACGCAGCCGCTCCGTTGAGCGAATGAATCCGCCGCTCAACAAGCGGTAACCCCCGGCTCGTGGCCGCTGGCGCGTCCACGCCCGGGGCTTCAACCGCGCTTGACGGCAGGAACTCCGCCCCTGCGCCCGAGGGCGTCATCCTGAGGAGGCGCCGGCCGAAACTGTTGCCACGCAAGTGCTTGGCGCCGACGAAGGATCTACCTTTCGCCCGTTCCAACCGTCTCAAACGCATCAGGATTGCCGCCACGTGCAGCTGAAGCCCCGAACCGGACGCGCCAGCGGCCGGTGTCGGGGCTTCCCGCTGTTGGAGCGGCGGATTCATCCGCTCCCGACGGCGCGGGGCCGCTCTGACGCTCGCATCGCGCATCAGAGCGGCGGAGTGCTCCGCTCCCCGTACGCGCCGCGTCTGATCCACCGGTCCAGATTCGGGAGCACGGACGCGGCGCGGGTGAGCACGGCGTCGGGGTAGCCGAGGGCGCGCTTCATTTCGATGTCGCGCTGCATGCGGTTGCGGATGCGCTCCAGGCGCGCGACTTCCCTCCATCCTACCACCCCGCCGTACCAGAAGCTGTTGGACGGCACCGGAAAGTCGCTCCCGTGCAGCGTGCGCGCCGTTAATCGCGCATCGCGCGCATAGCGCGGCAGGTGCTGAAAGCGCGCGGGGTTGGCCATCCCCGAGTTGTCCACCCACAGGTGCGGAAACTCATCCAGCATGGCGCGCAGCAGCGGCACCTGGTCGCGGTCGCGCGCGTACGCCACCGGCGCGCCCGTGTGCGCCACGATCACCGGCACCCCCGCCCGCAGCGCGGGAATCATGCGGCGCAGGTCCTTGAGCGCGGGGTTCACCTGCGCGAACGTCCCTTCCGTCCCGCCGGAGTGGGTGAGGATGGGAAGGCGCGCCTCCGCGCAGCGGCGGTAGAACGCGGCCAGCGACGGGTGCGCCGGATCGATGCCCTGCGTGGCGGGAAGCCACTTGATCAGCACCGCGCCGCCCTCGATGCACTCCTCCAGCCGCTCCAGCGCATCCGCGCGATGGGGGTTGATGGACGGCCCCGGAAGCAGCTCCGGATGCGCGCGGCAGACGCGGAACACCCAGTCCGCGGGAACGATCATCTGCGATCGCCCGCGGTCCAGCGCGCCGTGGCGATAGACGCCGTCAAAGCCCAGGACGACGGCGTGCGTCAGTTCGCTCCCGCGCACCCTTTCCGCCACGTCCGCCGCCCAGTCCGCGTCCGCCGCGGGCCGCGCGGCCGACATCCCGTGCCGCGCGCGCAGGAGCCGAAAGGTGATCCGCTTCTCGAACGCGGGCGAGATCCAGCATCCCGATCCATCCGTCCCCACGCCGGCCAGGTGGACGTGAACGTCGATGCGCGGCGCCGGCCGCTCTCCCCCGCTCATCGCGCCGCCAGGGCGTGGGATGACGTCCACTCCGCGACCGCGGCCAGCGTCGCGGGATCGAACGGAAGCCCGTAGTGCGAGGCGGATGGCGGAGATACGAGCCGCGCGGCGGGAATGCGGGCGGCCAGGCGTGCGCCCTGCGCGTGTGGCACCAGTGCGTCTCCGTGGCTGTAGACCAGCAGGGTGGGAGCGCGGGTGGATTGCACGCGGCGCTCCAGTTCCATTTCCGCCAGCAGCCGGGCCACCGCGGCCACGTAGCTCCAGTTGCGCCCGTCCGCGTCTGCGCGGCGAAAGGGATAGGCGCCGCGCCGCACCGGCCCGAACGCGGGAACCAGTCCCCACAATCCGTAGTCCGCGCGCTGCCCCAGCGTCGCCCGCCGAAAGAATCCGCCCAGTTCGCCGAACACCGTCCGCACCCCGATGCGCACTTCCACCGGCGCGGAGAGGATGGACGCGGACGCGCACTCCACCGAGTTCGAGGCGAGCGCATCCAGCACCAGCGCGCCGCCCAGGCTGTGGCCGATCAGGTGCAGCGGCAGCGCGGGCCGGTCCTCCTCCGCGGCCCGCACGGCCGCGGCGACGGCGCCGCGCACCGCATCCACCGAGAACACCGTGGTGCTGCCGCGCCCGTGCCCATCCACATCGAACGAGAACACCTCCACACCCGCCGAGAGCAGCGTACGGAAAAGCGCGAGCAGGGGAAAGACGGCGTCGTTCCCCGCCCCGTGCACCACCACGGCGCGCGCCTCCGGCCGCGGCGGGGAGAGTCGGAGGGCGCACACCTCGCCGCGCGCCTCCGGCCGCGCGTATCGCACCGCCCGCGCCCGAACGCCCGCCCGCCGCGCCCACACCTCCAGCCGCGCCGCGTAGTCCGCCGGGGACAATCTCACGCGCCGCCCCGTCCCTTGAGCCCGGCGAATTCCGCCCCCGCGCACCGGATCCTTCGCCCGAGCCGCACCCCCCTATTCCCCATTCCCTATTCCCTATTCCCTGCCTGGCTCCTGTCCCCGCCCATCCACCCCGCCCCCTCCCCGTCCGACGGCGCGGTCTGCCCCTGCGCCGCGGCCAGGGCGGCGTCGCGCGAGGCGGGCCGCCCCTCCGACATGGGCTCGCTGTGCCCCTCCGGCGTGCCGATGGGCTTGCCGCGCGGGGCGAGCTCCGCCCCCGTCTCGCCCGTGATCAGCCGGGCGCCGCGCTGCCAAGTCAGGTAGTTCCACGCCCACTGCGTCATCACCAGGATGCGGTTGCGGAACCCGACCAGAAAGAAGACGTGGATCACCAGCCACGCCACCCACGCGAACCAGCCCTTCATCTTGACGCGCCCCGCCTCCATCACCGCCGCGCGCCGGCCGATGGTGGCCATGCTCCCTTTGTCCACGTAGCGAAAGGAGGTCTGCGGCTCGCCGCGGATCAGGCGGCGGATGTTGTTGGCGGCGTGCACGCCCTGCTGGTTGGCCACCTGTGCCACGCCGGGCAGCGGCCGCCCGCCCGGCCCTTCCAGGCTGGCCAGGTCGCCGATGACGAACACTTCCGGGTGGCCGGGGATGGACAGGTCCGGGCGGATCATCACCCGGCCCACGCGGTCGGTGGGCACGCCCAGCGCCTTGCCCAGCGGCGACGCCGTCACCCCCGCGGCCCAGACCACGTTGCGCGCCGGGATGCGCTCCTCGCCAATGGACACGCCCTCCGCGTCGATCCCCGTCACGATCGCCCCCGTCCGCACCTCCACCCCGATCCGTGTGAGCGCGCGCGCGGCGTAGGCGGACAGCTTTTCATCGTACGCGGAAAGGACGCGGGGGCCGCCTTCCACCAGCACAACCCGCGCGCTGCCGGGGTTGATGTTGCGGAAGTCGCGGATCATGGAGTGGCGGGCGATTTCGGCCATCGATCCCGCCAGTTCCACCCCCGTCGGTCCCGCGCCCACGACCACAAAGGTGAGCAGCGCGGCCCGCTTTTCCGGATCCCGCTCGCCCTCCGCGGCCTCGAAGGCGAGAAGAAAGCGGCGGCGGATCTCGGTGGCGTCTTCCACCGTCTTGAGGCCGGGGGCCACCGGCTCCCACTCCGGGTGGCCGAAATAGGCGTGCGTGGCCCCCGTCGCCACGATCAGGTAATCGTACGCCAGCGCCTCGCCGGACGTCAGGTGAACGCGGCGCGCCGGCAGATCAAAGCCCTGCACCTCGGCCATGCGCACCTCCGTGGCGCGCTGCTTTCGCAGAATGCCGCGGATGGGCGCCGTGATGTCGGCCGGCGAAAGCGCCGCGGTCGCCACCTGGTACAGCAGCGGCTGAAAGAGATGGTGGTTGCGCCGGTCCACGAGCGTGGCGCTCACGGGTGCCTTGCGCAGCGCCCGCGCCGCCGACAACCCGCCGAACCCGCCGCCCACGATCACCACGTGCGGCACCTTGATGAACTGCGTCTGATCCGTCATCACCCCGTCTCCGCGTCGTTGCCCTTCCCTGCCGGCATCCTCCGTAGCCATAATCGCACCCGGCGGAATGCAGGGCAAAGGGTGGTCGGAAGGATGTAAAATCTGATACTGTTTACGGTAGCAGCGTTTGACACAGTCCTTTTCTCCCCTTACTTTTAGAACCTTGATAGAAGGATGCGAAGGTTTCAGAGGGGGAAGATTGAACATGCACACTGCCGTACCGGGGTACGGGCTCGCGCCGCCCTCCAAGGACGACGCGCTGGCGTTTCTGGCGCGCGGCGTGGGCGCGGATGAGGCGGCTTCGGTGTGGATTCGCGCCTGCCGCGAGAGCGGCGTGCCCGTGGGCGCGCGCGATCTGGAGCCCGATGCCATGATGAAGGTGTCCGAATGGCTTGCGCGTCAGACGGGCGTAGTAGGGGTGATCGGGTCGTCGCTGGTGGTGCGGCTGCGAACCTACCGCCTGCTGACGGCAAACCGGGGGAGCAATCCGTGACTGATTCCGTGAGTGCGTTCGAGAAGGTGCAGAGCCCGCCGCGGCTGGCCGCCATCGCCGACCTGGGGCTCAAGAACCCCGCCCCCGATCCGGTTCTGCAGGAGCTGGCGGACGAGGCCGCGCGGCGGCTGGACCTGCCCACCGGGCTGGTGACCATCGTGCTGGACAGCGCGCAGGTGTTTGCGGCGCAGCACGGGCTTTCCGGCTGGATCGCGGAGGCCGGCGGCGTTCCGGTGGAGTGGTCGTTCTGCGCCAACTCCGTGCGGACGGGCGAACCGCTCGTCATCGAAGACGCCACCACCCATCCGCTGGTGCGCGACAACCCGCTGGTGGTGCACGAGGGAATCCGCTGCTACGCCGGCGTTCCGCTGGTGACCTCCACCGGCGAGGTGCTGGGCAACCTGTGCGTGGTGGGAACCGAAGCGCGGTCCTTCAGCGAGCAGGACCTGGAACTGCTGCACGGGCTGGCGCGGCAGGCCCTGGAGCGCATCGAAGCGCGGCGGTCCTGATCCGCCGGCGGATGGGGAGCGGGGATGGCCCCATCCCTCCGCCCTGAACTGATGGACCGAGGTCACGGAGCACGCACGCTCCGTGACCTTTGTCTTTTCTGATACGAAACGAGGCGCGAAAGCCGGCCGTCCAGCACGAGCCAGAGTCTCATGCGCCAGTCTCGGCGCAGCCGGTGGAGAAGACTCCGACCGGCGGGCGCTCGCGCGGCTCGTCCGCCGGGATTTCTCCACGTCTCGCGGCTTTTCTTCCCCGTTTCCGCGGACAAATTTCCGCACGCCGCCACGGCTCCGCGTGGGGATCTCCGCGCGGAGGCGAATGGCCTCCAATCGCGCCGCGCGGTTGACACAACCCCGCGCCGCGACTAGGTTTGCGGCCACACCGGGGTGATCTGCGCCGGCCGTCGGCAGGAGGGAGGATCTGGGCCGCAACGCCCGGTCCTCCTTGTTCGTATCCGCACCCCGAGCCTGCACGCGCGTTGCGCCGGTGCCGGGCGCGCCGCACATTTCCACGCGTCATGAGCCGAACCGCACTTATCACCGGGGCCACCGGCTTCGTGGGAGGCCACCTGGTACGCCGGCTGGCCGCGGACGGGTGGCGCATGCGGGCCCTGGTGCGCGGCTCCAGCGACACGCGCCTGCTGCAGGAATACGGCGTGGAACGGGTGCGCGGCGACCTGCACTCCGCCGACGCGCTGCGCGAGGGCGCGTCCGGCGCGGACACCGTGTTTCACCTGGCCGCCGTCACCGCCGCGCGGGGCGAAGAGGCGTACCGCCGCGCCAACGTGGACGGCACGCGCGCCGTGGTGGACGCCGTCCTGGCCGCCCATCCGCGCCCGCGGCGGCTGGTGTACCTGAGCTCTTACGCCGCCTGCGGCCCGGCGCGCCACGGCCGCCCCCGCCGCGCGGACGAAACGCCCGAGCCGGTCTCCACGTACGGGCGCACCAAGCTGCAGGGCGAGGCGGTGGTGAACGAGGCCGCGGCCCGGGGTGTACAAGCCGCCATCCTTCGCGCCCCGCCCGTCTACGGGCCCGGCGACCGGGCCCTGCTACCCTACTTCAAGCTCGTGAAGCGCAGGCTGGCCCCCGCACCCGCGGGACCGGAGCTGCGCACGCACATGCTGTACGTGGAAGACCTGGCCGCTGCCCTGGCGCGCGCGGCCGACGCCCCCGCGGGCACGTACGCGGTGGCGGAGCCGGTGGAGCACCCGTGGGGCGACGTGGTGCGCCACATCTCGCACGCCATGGGCACGCGCCCGGTGCGCGTGCCGCTGCCCCCCGCCGGCGTGCGCGCCGCGGGCGCCGTGGCCGGGTGGTTTGGCGGGGTGGGCGTGTTCAACCGAGAAAAAGCCGAAGAAATGCTGGCCCCGGCGTGGCTCTGCGACCTTGGCGGGCTGGAGTCGCTGATCCCCCCGGGAACGGCGACTCCCCTGGCCGAGGGCATCCAGCGGACGGCCCAGTGGTACCGGGAACAGGATTGGGTTTGATGGCGACCGTGGAGCAGACCGTGCGGCAGACCGTGGACATCTTCGACAAGTGCCGGCGATTCACCGCCGCGCACGAGATGATGGAGCGCGGCCTGTATCCCTATTTTCAGCCGATCCAGGAATCGCACGACACCGAAGTGGTGATCCGCGGCGAAACCAAGATCATGGTGGGCTCCAACAACTACCTGGGGCTTACCCATCACCCGTACGTCCTGGAAAAGGCGCGCGACGCCCTGGCCCGGTACGGCACCGGCAACACCGGCAGCCGCTTTCTGAACGGCACGCTGGATCTGCACGAGGAGCTGGAGCACCGCCTGGCCGCGCTCATGGGCGCCGAGGCGGCGCTGGTGTTCAGCACCGGCTACCAGACCAACCTGGGCATCATCGGCGGGCTGGTGACGCGCGGCGCCCTCGTGGTGCAGGACCGGCTGAACCACGCCTGCCTGCTGGACGGCGCGCAGCTGGCCGCGGGCGAGCTGGCCCGCTACCAGCACGGCGACATGGGCGCGCTGCGCCGCGTGCTGGAGCGGCACCGCGACAGCAACGGCGTGCTGATCGCCACCGACGGCGTGTTCAGCATGGAGGGCAACATCGTCGACCTTCCCTCGCTGGTGGACATCAAGGACGAGTACGGCGCCCGCCTGCTGGTGGACGACGCGCACTCGGTGGGCGTGCTGGGCCGCAACGGCGGCGGCACCGCGGAGCACTACGGGCTGCAGGACCGGGTGGACCTTACGATGATCACCTTCTCCAAGTCGTTCGCCAGCATCGGCGGCGCGGCGGCGGGGCCGGCGGACGTCATCCACTACCTGAAGCACCACTCGCGGCCGCTCATCTTCAGCGCCAGCATGCCGGGCTCGGCCGTGGCCACCGTTCTGGCCTGCCTGGACGTGATGGAGCAGGAGCCGCAGCGCCGCGAGCAGTTGTGGAAGAACGCCGACTACCTGCGCGGCGGGCTGAACGCGCTGGGCTTCGACACGGTCGGCTCGGAGACGCCCATCATCCCCGTCGCGTCGGGCGACATGGAAAAGACGTTCATCTTCTGGCGCGCGCTCTTTGACATGGGCGTGTTCACCAACCCGGTGCTGCCCCCCGCCGTGCCGGAAAACTCCTGCCGCCTGCGCACCTCCGTCATGGCCACGCACACCACCGAGCAGCTGGACCGCGTGCTGGACGCGTTTGGCACCGTGGGCCGCCAGCTGGGCATCGTGGGAGGGGCGGCGTGAGCACCGCCGCCCCCGCCGCGGGGCAGGGCCTCACCGTCCGCGAGATCGCGGCGGGCGAAAGCCTGAAGCCCTTTGTGAACTTCGCGTGGACGGTGAACGGGCGGGACCCCCAGTGGGTTCCGCCTCTTCGCATGGCGCTGGAGCCGGTCCTCGATCGAAAGAAGCACCCCTTTCACCAGCACGCCGACGTGGCCTACTTCGCCGCCGAGCGCGGGGGCCGGATGGTGGGCCGCGTGGCCGCGGTGGTGAACCACGAGTACAACCGCTTTCACGGCGAGCGCACGGGCACCATCGGCTTCTTTGAGTGCCTGGACGACGCCGACGCGGCGGGGGCGCTGCTGGAGGCGTGCACGGACTGGCTGCGGGCGCGGGGGATGGACCGGGTGATGGGGCCCTTCAACTTCAGCACCAACGACGAGTTTTCCTCGCCCGGCGTGCTGATCGACGGCTTCGATACGCCGCCCACGGTGATGATGTCGCACAATCCGCCCTACTACGGCCGCCTGTTCGAGGCCGCAGGGTGGACCAAGGCCAAGGATCTGCTGGCGTACTGGATTCCCAGCCCTGCCGTTCCGGATCGCCTGTCCCAGGGAATGGAGCGGCTGGCGCGGCGGATGGGTGCCACCATCCGCTCCGTGCGCATGAAGGACCTCAAGGCCGAGGTGGCGCGCATTCAGGAAGTGTACAACGCCGCCTGGTCGCGGAACTGGGGCTTCGTGCCCATGACGGAGGCGGAGTTCGAGCACCTGGCCAAGGAGCTCAAGCCGGTGGTGGACCCCGACCTGTGCCTGATCGCCGAAAAGCCCGACGGCGAGCCGATCGGCTTTCTGCTCGCGCTTCCGGACCTGAACCGGGCCATCCGCCACCTTCCCGACGGCAGGCTGTTTCCGTTCGGCGTCTTCAAGTTCCTGTGGCACCAGCGCCGCATCCGCACCGTACGCGTGCTTACGCTGGGAATGAAGCCCGGGTACCAGCATTCCGGCCTGGGCGCGGCGCTGTACACGCACGGACTGCGTGTGGCGTCGGGCAAGGGGTACGAGGCCGGCGAGGCTTCGTGGATTCTGGAAGACAACCCCGAGATGTGCCTGGCCATGGACAAGCTCGGCGCCTCGCCGTACAAGCGCTACCGGGTGTTCGGCCGGCCGCTGTAGCTTGCGTCTTTACTCGATCGAAACACTCCATCGCACGCCCTTCGCTGTTCCCGGCGGAGGGCGTTCGTATTATTGGAGATCGATCCGGTCTTCCGCGGAGAAGGCGGACGGATCACGCAGGCAGCAGAGTGGGTGCCGTCATCCTTCCGCACTCACGCACACAGCACTCACGCACTCCCCCTCCCCGATGCCCATCAACCCCACCGAATACCTGTCCGTCCTCGTTTCCATCGTGGTGGGGCTGGGGATTTCGCACCTGCTGTCCGGGGCGGGCAAGCTGGTGGTGGCGCGGCGGCGCGTGCGCATGTACCTGCCCACGCTCCTCAGCATGGTGCTCGTGTTTCTGGCGCACGTGCAGTTCTGGTGGGGCAACCTGGGCTACGGCAGCGAGGTGGAGAACAACTACTTCGCCTTTCTGCTCTTTCTGCTGAACCCGGTGCTGCTGTACCTGATGGCCGTGCTGGTGCTGCCGGACTTCGACACGCAGGGCGAGCTTTCGTTGCGCGACCACTACCACGAGAACCGCGTGTGGTTCTACGGAATGCTCACGATCATCCCCGCGCTCAGCATCTTTCGCAACGTGCTGATCCAGCACGACGATCTGATCACGCCGGAGCGGCCGTACGAGATCATCTTCATGCTGCTGGGGCTGAGCGCCGTCCTGATCCGCGCGGAACGGTGGCACCGCATTCTGCCGTTCGTCGTCCTCGCCTTTTTCATGTCGATGATGCTGCTTACGGGACTGCGCCCGGGGTGACGGGATTCGCTGAACAGATTCTGGCACAGATGAAAAGAAGAGGGCGGGCCCGCGCGGGCCCGCCCTCTTCTTTTCATCACCCCGCCGAGCGGATCAGGCGATCAGCAGCCCGCGTTGGGGTTGCGGTCGCACTCGCTCTGCGGGAACGGCAGGTACTGCATGGAAGGCCGCTCGGTGGTGAACGCCGCCAGGCGCCGCAGGTCTTCCCAGCGCAGGCCCTGCCCGAACAGCTCGTACCGGCGCTCGTACAGGATCTGCGCGAACACCTCGCCCGGCGTGTCGAGCGCCGTCTCGGGGAGCGCCGGCAGGCAGGCGCGCGGCTCCGTGGTGGACACGGTGCAGGCTCCGCCCGCGCCCGTTCCATCCGTCCGCACCGCGTTGATCAGCACCGCGGCCGCCGTCAGGTTGCCCAGGCGCGCCTGCGCCTCGGCCTGAATCAGCCGCATCTCGTCCGGCAGGTACAGCGGATACGGATCGTTGCGGCTGCCCGCGTAGCCGCGGAAATCAAACGCGGAGTCCGGCAGGCCGGCCGTACCCACGGCGCGGTTGGCCCAGAACGCCGGGCGGGCGTCGCCCGCCTGCGCGTCGGTAAAGAACTCGCGGCGGGCGCCTACGTAGCGCAGCCCCGACATGTAGTTCCACACCGGGTTCATTCCCGGGTTGGGGTACTGCAGCAGCGACGTGACGCCCAGGTTCACCCGGCCGGCGGCGGCGATGGCCTCGTTGTACCGCCCGTCGAACAGGTAGTACCGCGCCAGCATGGCGTCCACCGTGGAGCGCAGGTTGATCCCCGTGCCGGTGGTGGGGGTCAGCACCCGCGCCACGAACGGCGCCAGCTCCGCGTCGGTGGTGGCCAGAAGCTCGCCGCGCGCGCTTTCCAGCAGCGCGATGACGCTGTCGCGCACCTGGCCGGCGGGAAGCGGCACCGCGCCCACCGAATCGTACGTGGCGGGAAGGTTCTGGTACTGCGTGGTCAGGTTCCCCACCGCCATGGCGCGCAGCAGCTTGGAAAGCACCGAAATGCCCACCTGCTGGCCGCGGCTCAGGTTCACGCCGGGCGCGCTGCGCGTGAGCACGTCGGCCGACCGCGCAATGCGGTACGCCGCGGCGAACGGGTCGCTCACCACGCCGAAGGTGGGGTCCACGTCGCCGCGCACCAGCGACTGGTCGGCCGGCAGCGCCAAGGGACGAGTAGACCACTGGTCGGTCACCAGCTCGGGAGCACGGATGAGGAGCAGCACGTTGTCGGCGTACTGGCTCTGCAGCCCCACCGCAGTGATGAGGATGAGCTCCGGGCTGTTCAGGACCTCTTCTTCCCCGGGCGCGTTGGGGTTCACCAGGTCCAGGCTGCACCCCGCGGCCACGGCGGCGACCGCCACCAGGCCGAACGCGCGCGCCGCGCGGCGGGGCGTATGGATATGTCTCATGCGTCGCCTCAGAAGTTGAAGTCCAGGCCCACCACGAGGGTGCGCGGGATGGGTGTGGTAGAAAAGTCGACACCGCGCGCCACCGTGCTGGCCGCAAACACGTTCACCTCGGGGTCGATCCCGGAGTAGTCCGTCCACGTGTACAGGTTGCGGGCGGCCACGCGCAGGCCCATGTCGCTGGCGCCAAAGCGGCGCACCCAGGGCTGGTCAAAGCGGAAGCCCAGCGAAATCTCTCGCAGCTTCACGAAGCTGCCGTCCTCGATGAACTCTTCGTAGAGCAGGTTGCGCTCGTTGTTGCGCACGAAGGTGCCTACGATGGTGTCGCCACGCGCTTCCACGCCCGCGTTGGGCGACGAGCCGAAGTAGTCGGCGCTACGGCGGGTGAAGTTGGCCACGTCGTTGCCGAAGCGCCCGTCGAACAGCACGCCCACTTCCACGCCGCGGATGGTGAAGTTGTTGGACAGCGAGGCCGTGAGGTCCGGGTTGGGGTCACCCAGCACGCGCCGGCGGATGGACACCGACTGCACGCCGCCGCTGGCGTTGAACACCGTGTCGCGGGCGCCCACGGGCGTCCCAGCGGCGCTGTAGATGATGTTGCCGTTGGCGTCGCGCGGGTACACGCGGCCCAGGAACACGCCCAGGGGCTGCCCCTCGACCACCGCATTCAGGTACTCGAAGGTGATGGTGTCGGAGCGCTGGTTCAGCCGTTCGATGCGGTTGCGGTTGTGCGCCAGCAGCAGCCGCGTGTTCCAGCGGAAGTTTTCACGCTGCACGTTGGCGCTGCTGAAGGAAGCCTCCACGCCGCGGTTGGTGAGCTCGCCCACGTTGCGGAACTGGGTGGCGAAGCCGCTGGTGGTGGCGAGGGGAACGCTCAGCACCAGGTCCGAGGTGCGCTTGTCATAGTACGTGAGCTCCGCGGCCAGGCGGTCGCCCAGGAAGCTGGCGTCGGCACCAAACTCGTATTCGCGCTGACGCTCGGGCTTCAGGTCGGGGCTGGGCGCCAGCGTGGGCGGGCGCAGGCCGGAAAGGCCGCCGTACGCCACATTGGTGTAGGTGACCTGGTTCAGGTACTCGCTGGGCGGCTGGCCGCCCGTCTGCCCGTACGCCGCGCGCAGGCGGAGGCCGCTGAACACGCTGCCCAGCAGGCCCTCGCTGAAGCCGGGCTGTTCATCCACCACGTACGAAGCGCTCACGCGGGGGAACGCCTGCCAGCGCTGGTCGGCACCAAAGGCGGACGAGGCCTCCATGTTCACGCCCGCGGTAAGGAACAGGCGGTCGGCCAGCGACAGGCGCTCCTGGATGTAGCCGCCCATGGTGCGCAGCTGCACCAGGGTCTGCGACGCGGTCTGCACGGGTCCGTTGGCGAGGGTGGCGCCGGGAAGCAGGCTGCTCGCACCCGCGCGGATGGTGTTGGTGCGGTCGTCGGTGTAGCGGAAGCCCGCCACGCTGTTCAATTCGACGCCGGGGCGCAGGGGCGACACCAAAGCGGCCGTGAAGTCGTTGTTGAAGCGGCGCACGGAACGCACGGGCGCCTGCAAGGATCCCGTGAAGGCCACCGAGGTAGCGCGGAACGGTTGCAGGTACGCGGCCTCTTCGCGCCCGTCGTCCACGCCCGCCAGGTAGGTGAGCGTCAGGTTGCGAAGGGGGGTTGCCGTCGCCTGCACGTTGCCCAGAAAGCGGGTGACGCTGTTCTGCGCCTTCCAGTTCTCGATGACGTCCAGCACGTTAGTGCCGATCACCGGGCTGTACGCGTAACGGCCGTATACGCTGTCGATGGCCGCCGGGTTGAAGTACGTGGGGGTGAAGACGACGCTGGTGAGAATGCCCTGCGTCTGCTCGCCCTCGGGAACCAGGTTGGTGCGGGTGCGCAGGTAGCTGCCGTTGACGCCCACTTCCAGCCAGTTGGACAGCCGCTGCGACACGCGGGCCCGGCCGCCGTAGCGCCGGTAGCCGGTGGAGCGCACGATGCCGTCTTCCTCGTTCCAGTTCCCCGACAGGTAGTACGAGGTCCCGGTAGTCGTGCCGCCCGACACCGAAAGCTGGTTGCTGGTGCCGTAGCCGGTCTGAAAGATCCGGTCCTGGATGTCGTAGCGTTCCACCGGCTGCCCCAGGCGGGGGCGCAGCGACGCGTCGGCCGCCACGTCCGCCGGGCCGATGAGCGGCTCCATGTTCAGGTCCAGAAAGCCCGGCGTGCGCGACGCCTGCATCTCGGTGCTGAAGCGGATCTGGGGCGTGCCGCTGCGGCCGCGGCGGGTAAAGATCTGAATGACGCCGCTGTTGGCGCGCGAGCCGTACAGCGCGGCCGCCGCGGCGCCCTTGAGCACTTCCACCCGTTCGATGTCGTCGGGCGGAATGTCGGACAGGCGGTTGGTGAGGGCGGTGTTGGAGCGCGTGGCGTTCGCGCCCAGCCCGATCAGCGCCTCGTTGTTGTTGTCGACGATCACGCCGTCGATGACGATCAGCGGCTCGGCGTTGCCCAGGATGGTGTTGGTGCCGCGCAGGCGGATGCTGACGCCGCCGCCGGGCTGGCCCGACGACTCGCTGATCTGCGCGCCCGCGATGCGGCCCTGCAGCGCCTGGTCGATGGAGGTGGCGGCGGGCGCGCGGGCGATTTCCTCGCCGCTCACCGACGACACCGTGTTGCCCACCTCGCGGCGCTCCACCGGCGCGCCGGTGCCCGTGACCACGACTTCTTCCAGCTGCAGCACGCCGCTGGACAGCAGCAGCGGCTCCACCTGCACGGCCGCGGAGGCGCCCAGGGTGATCTGGCGGGTCGCGGCGGAGCGGCCCAACTGGGTCGCCTCGATCGTGTACGTGCCCGCGGCGAGCGGCGCGCGCAGGGTGTAGCGGCCCGCGGCGTCGGTCACCGTGCGCGGCACGGAGCCCTGCGCGCCGGTGCGCAGCTGGACGGTGGCGTCCGCGATGGGCGAGCGGGTTGCGGCGTCCACCACCGTGCCGATGATGGTGTACGTCGTCTGCTGCGCGGAGGCGCGGGCGGGCATCAGCCCGGCCAGGGCCAGCAGCAGCGCGCCGAGCCAGCGGCGCGTGGGGGAGGGGTGCATCAGGCGGTTCTCCTGGGGGATTGTGCGTGAGCGCACCGTCTGGGAGGACGGGTGCGCGGACACGGACGCGCGGCACGCGACCACTCCGTCGCGCGCCGCGTGCAGCCTGTCCGTATGTTTACAGATAGTGTGATTGAGCCGTAACCGCAACGTCTTGCGCGCGTTGCGGCCCCGTTTCAGCCCCGAAGCGGACGCGCGATGAGGATGCCGGTGGCCCGGCGGATGGCGCCCACGTACTCGGGGAGGGTGGACCGGCTGATTTCCACCGCGCCGCCGGACAGCGGCGCGTGCAGCACGCGCAGCACGCCGTCGCCGCCGCGGTGCGCCAGCCCGGTGTGGGTCACGTCCAGCCCGGGGATCGCCGTGCCGAACGCCAGCACGTCCCCGGTCTGGATTCGGTCCTGCACCCCGGCGATGCGTTCCGTGGGCACCAGCATGCGCGGAACACCGTCCAGCGCCCGCTCGCGCCCGCCGATGGCGCGGAACACGGCGTCGTCGCGCAGGGCGGCGTAGCTGGCGCGGTGCTCGGTCATGAAGCGCAGCGGCCGCCCGTCGTTCTCGCCCCCCAGCTCCGCGCCCACGTCGCGCACCAGCCCGCGGCGCGCGCCGTCCGCGATCCACTCGCTGAAGTAGTGCAGCCGGCTGGCGTACCCCTCGCGCCGCCCGCCGCGGTAGCGCATGCGCTCCACTTCGCGGGCAAACCGGTCCCACCCGCCGCCGGCCGCCGCCGTGCGCGCCACGGCCAGCGCCGACTCCACCAGCGACACGCAGTCGAAGCGCGCCAGGTCCAGCGTCAGCGGCTCGGCGCCGGGCGAGCCGCCCGCATCCAGGTACTGCTCCAGCGTGTGCGCCGCGTACGGCGCGCCGATCATGCGCTGCGCCGCGCGCGACACCCACGGGCCGAACGGCGCGCCCTCAGCCGCGGCCGGAGACGCGCGCAGTGCCCGCACCCACTCCGCCAGCCGCGCGCGGTCGTCCGGCGGCGAGGCGTGCAGGGCGGCGGGCGCCCCGGCGAGTGCGGCGGCCGCAGACGCGGCGGCGCGCGCAAGAAAGGACCTGCGTGAAATTGTCATGCGATGCTGATCGTTCAGTGCTGATGCCGTTTGCGCCGCGTGATCTGCCGCGCCTCCGTTCCGCTGTACCCCGCTGGCGCATCGTTGAGCGCGCGGATCGCCGGCCGGTGGATGCCGGGCTTCGGTGAAGTGGTGATCGCGCCTGCCTGCTGTCTGCGAAGCGCGCCTGCTTCAGAACCCGAAGGTTTCGCCGCTGGGTGGAGGTTCCAGCGTGCCCCGCTCCAGCACCACGCGCAGCAGGTCGTCCAGCTGCGCCAGCCGCTCCCGCTCGCGCCGGGTCTGCAGCAACTCCTGCTGCCACTCCGGATCGATGCGAATGGCCTGCGCGATCTGGAACCCCGTTTCCACGGTGCGGTCGATCTCCGGGTACGGCTGCTTGTAGTGCACCACCTCTTCCAGCACGCGGTGAAACAGGTCGATGGTGCGCTGCCGGCGGGCGGCCAGGCCGCGCTTGTCCTCGCGCTCGTCCTCGTACGGTCCTACGAGCGCTTCGTAGTACGGAACGCCGGATTCGATGCCGTCTTCGATGTGAAAGCGCTCCTGCCCGCGGCACAGAATCAGCGAGCGCCCGTCGGGCAGCGGCTGAAACTTGAGGATGTGGGCGACGCACCCCACGCCCCCGTTTTCGGTGCTGAACGGGCCGTGCCGGTCGGGATCGTGATACACCAGCCCGAAGCGGTTGTCGGCCTCCACGCAGCGCGCCACCAGCTGCCTGTACCGCGGCTCAAATACATGCAGCGGCATGGGGGCGCCGGGAAACAGCACCACGGGGAGTGGAAAGAGGGGAAGCCTCATGAGGTCGGGGGGCGCGGGTCCATCCCGCGAAACTGCCTCTCCCAACCCGCCACCGCAAGCACCGCCGGAGCCATTTCGAGCGGCGAGGCCCGTTCAGGCCGGGCGGCACCTTACTCGAACAGTTCGTCCACGGGAAACCTCCACCCCGGAACGGCGGGCTCCGCGTCCGCCGTTTCGCCGCGCCCCAAGACCGCCGGCTCGAACGGTTGCGCTGAGCGATATACGCGGACCCGGTGGTCACGGACGACGTCCACGTCCCACACCACCAGCGTTCCCGCGGCGAAGTACTCGGCGCGCTTTGCGCTCAAGCGCTGTTCAGCCCGCAGTCCGTAGTCGTCAGGGCTGCGGACTTCTACGGCCAGCACGGGCGCGCCTTCCAGGATGCGCGCGCCCGATCGTGGTCCCACGTACCAGCTCGCATCGGGCGCGTAGGCTGTCCGCGGCCGCAGGACGAACCCCACGTTGTCGCCGTACGCCCGGCCGCCACCGTGATCGCGCTGGTAGAGCTTGAGGCTTGTGGCCACGTTGAGCGCCGCAGTGCCGTGCAGGTCACCCGCCGGGCTCACCAGAACCAGCCTGCCGTCCACGAGTTCGGCCTTGCCCTCCACCTGTTCAAGGTCCTCAAGGGTCGCCTCACGATCCGGGGGTGCGGTTTTCATCTCACTCCTTTTTGCGGCCGGCTCGGAACGGGTCTCCGGCCGGCGAGCAATGCTAACGGACCGGACGGAGCGTGGCAAGGGCGTAAAACCCGCCACACGTGGTACTTAGCGCACATCTGTGGCGGGTCCGGTGTGAATCAGGCGATCCGCGTTACCGAGCCGTAGGCTGGAACAGCGGCAAACACGCCGCTTCCCAACGTCATCGGGTGAACAGATCATCGACAGCGAAGCGCCAGCCGGGGACCACGGGCTCCGCGTCGGCGAGTTCGCCGCGGTGAAACACCGTTCCCGTTTCATCGTCTGGGCGGCACACGCGGATGGTTTCATCGCGCAGAACATCTACATCCCACACCACCGTGCAGCCACCGGCGAAGTAGAGGCTGCGCTTGTACGCCATCGCGCGTTCCGCGGCAAAGCCGTAATCCGTCTTGCTTCGGATTTCCACGGCGAGCGCGGGGGCGCCCGCGTAGAATTCACCGTCCAGATCCGTGTGGCCGGTCCACCACGCCACATCCGGGCTGAGCATCTGGGTGCGTGGTGTCCGCAGCACAAAGCCAACGCCTTGGCTGACTACTGTGCCCGCGCCACCGACTTCCTGCTGCTCGAGCGACCGGTGAATCACGGCAGCCGCCCAGCCGGGCCGCTTTCCTGTGGGGCTCATCTCGACGATCTGCCCATCGATGAGCTCCGCCCGCCCTTCCACCTTCCAGAGGTCCTCAATCGTCGCCTCGTGGTCCAGGGGTGCCGTCTTCATCTCACTCCTTTGGCGTTCGGCGCAGAAGAGAATTCCGGCCGATGAGCAATGCTAACGGACCGGACGGGGTGTGACAATGGCGTAAAATCCGCTACACGTGGCACTTGGCGCACATCCGTGGCGGATTCTGTGTTGATCAGACGAACAGGTCGGCCACGGCGAATCGCCAGCCGGGGACGGCGGGTTCCGCATCCGCGACCTCGCCGCGGCGGACGGTGGCCGGCGACTCGGGCGCGTCCGCGCGATAGACGCGGATGGTCTGCTGGCGGAGCACGTCTACATCCCAGAGCACCTGCACACCGGCCGCGAACCACAGATCCCGCTTGCGCTGCATGGCCCGCTCGGCCGAGGGGCCGTAGTCCGTCGTGCTTCGTACTTCTACCACAAATACGGGCGCGCCACGGATGACGGGCGCGTGCTCGTCCGGCGTGCCGACCCACCATGCGGCATCAGGGGAAAGCACCTGCTGCCGCGGCGTGCGGATCAGAAACGATCCGCCATCGCCGTAGGCGTATCCGCCACCATGGGCACGGGCCCACATCACCAGGGAGGCCGTAACCTGCGCCGCCGCCGAAACAGGAGTGTGTCCTGTCGGGCTCATGGGGACGATCTCACCATTGATGAGTTCGGCCCGGCCGTCGAACTCCAGCAGGTCTTCAAGCGTCGCCTCTCGCTCCAGGGATGACGTCGTCATATGACTCCTTTCACGTTCGGCCTGGATCAGAGATGAGGTGCGGCGCCAGATCACCGGCCGATGATCCAACGCTAACACTGCGGACAAAGACTGGCAACGGCGTAAAACCCGCCACACGTGGCACTTAGCGCACATCCGTGGCGGCCTCCGTGTAGATCAGACGAACAGGTCGTCCACGGCGAAGCGCCAGCCGGGGACGGCGGGTTCCGCGTCCGCGACCTCGCCGCGGCGGACGGTCACCGGCGACTCGGACGCGTCCGCGCGAAAGACGCGGATGGTGTGCTGGCGCAGCACATCCACATCCCAGAGCACCTGCACGCCGGCTGCGAACCACAGATCCCGCTTGCGCTGCATGGCCCGCTCGGCCGAGGGGCCGTAGTCCGTCGTGCTTCGTACTTCTACCACAAATACGGGCGCGCCACGGATGACGGGCGCGTGCTCGTCCGGCGTGCCGGTCCACCATGCGGCATCTGGAGAAAGCACCTGCTGCCGCGGCGTGTGGATCAGAAACGATCCGCCATCCCCGTATCCGTAGCCACCGCCGTGGGCGCGCTCCCAGTGGTCCAGCGCGCTCCCGATGCGCAGGGCGGCTTTTACGGGGCTGTGTCCGGTAGGGCTCATCGGGACGATCTCTCCATCGATGAGTTCGGCACGCCCGTCGTACGCCAGCAGGTCCTCAAGGCTTGCCTCGCGCTCCAGGGATGACGTCGTCATGGGGCTCCTTTCACGTTCGGCCTGGACCAGAGATGAAGTGCGGCGCCAGATCACCGGCCGATGATCCAACGCTAACACTGCGGACAGAGACTGGCAACGGCGTAAGATCAGCCACAGATGGGACTTGCGGATCACCTGTGGCGGGTAACGATGGATCACCGTACCGGATCGCGACCGGCGGATCACCGATTGCAAACTGGACGCATGGATCGGGCCGCGCGAGGCGTACGACCATGGGCTGGGCGAGCGCACTGATCATCCGCCGTGACCGGGGGAAGTCTGCGTTCACCCGCCACGGTGCGTCCTCCGGCGCGCGGGGCCGAGATCGGCGGACTGAGAAGACCGATAGGGAGGCGGGCGGCATACTTGCGATCGATCAAGCCGTGAGAGTCGCTCGGGCGATTGCCGCTGCTGACTCCTGATCCCTGCCCGCCCACCGACGGACGACGCGATCGCGATGACGAAACTGTTGATGGGATTCAGGAGCGGGTTGTTCGGGTACGACTCCGGGACCGGCGCCGCGCCCAGGATGCTCTTTCCCGGAATCCAGCCGCTGTCGCTGGCGGTCGATCCCGCCGAGCCGGCCCGCATCTACTGCGCCAGCTACGACCGCGGCCTCTGGCGCAGCGAGGATGCCGGCGAAACGTGGCTTCCGGCCGGCACGCCGCAGGATTACTTCTCCGCGCCCACGCCGGGCACGATCGAACCGCGCGAGACCACGTTCGTGTCGGTCAGCACGCAGCCGGAGGCGGACGGGCGCCATGCCGTGTGGGTCGGCACCGAGCCCAGCCGGCTGTACCGTTCGGGCGACCACGGCGAGACGTTCGAATGCGTGTCGCTGCTGGACCTGCCATCCCGCGGGGGCTGGGCATTCCCGCCGAGGCCCCGTACCCACCACGTCCAGAGCATCGCGCACGGCGCTGACGGCCGCATCCACGTGGCGATCGAGGCCGGCGCCATGCTGCGCGGCAGCCGTGACGGGCGGACGTTCGAGGACCGGGTGCCCGGCAGCCCCATCGACACGCACGTGCTGATGACGCACCCGCTGGCACCCGGCCGGCTGTACGCGGCGCTGGGCGACGGTCTGTTCACGCGCGGGCACTCGTTCGCCGAAAGCCGCGACGATGGCGGAAGCTGGCAGTACTTCGGCGGCGGCCTGGAGGCGGTGCCCTACCTGTACGGGCTCGCCATCAACGCGGGGGACCCGGATGACATGCTCGTGGCGGCATCGCGGGGCCCGCAGAGCGCGCACTCCACCGGCGGATCGTCCATCCTGTGCCGGAAAGGCGACGGCTGGATGGAAGACGCGGAGGGGTTTCCGAGCGAGCACAGCCTCATTCCGGTGCTCGCCGCCGACCCTTCCCGTCCGGGGCGCTGGTTCGCGCTGTCAAATCTCGGCCTCTTTGCCAGGGAGCGCGGCGCCGCTGCCTGGGTCCGGCTGACGACACGCGGCGGCTGGCGCGGCCTGCATCCCACGACGCTCGCGGTTCTCCCGGGCTGATTGGCGCACCGCTCTCCGGATGCAGGAGCAACGGGAAGCCGTTCATCCTCCATCCCACATCCACCGCGCGTCGGTCCGCACGCGGCTGCATACGCACGCCGGCAGGAAGTCCGGAAAAGCGCAAACGCCTGCGTGGCTGAAAGAGTGATGTGCCGGGTTCTCCGCGTTGGGGAGAAGCGTCAGGACAGACCGCCGGGAGAGGTGCGGCGGCGTGCGATGGAGCGGGAGCGCGGAACGAGTCAGGCGGGGGGAATCGCGCCGGTTACGCGGCGCAGGCCGGTGCCGTCCGCGTTCACGCGCCAGATCTCGCGCTTGCCGCGCACCGTGCGTAGAAACGCGATGAAGCGGCCGTCGGGCGACCACACCGGATTGGCCGGATAGTCGTCCGGAGGAGAATACGTGTCGATGAGCCGGCGATGGCTGGCCGCCGTGAAGAGCACGCGCTCTCCCGTTCCGTCCGCTCGGACGCAACGCAGTGAATGCCGGTATTCCGCATCGCCGTACTCCGTGCGGATGAACGCGATCCAGCGGCCATCCTCGCTCAAGGCGGGGTCGCGTCCATCAACAACGACGCGCCGGTGGCCGGTGGCGGCATCCAGCACCGCGAACTGCTGCAAAGGCCTCACTCGTGGACGCGCGGCGATCAGAATCCAGCGCCCATCGTTGGACCAGGCCGGGCTGCGGTCGCCACGCTCGCCGATCACGCGTCCGGCACCTCCGGAAACGGGGACGAGGCGGAGCCGGTCATCCTGCTCCGGGCAGCCGGCGGGAAGATTCGCCGCGCCGGGCTGCAGCGGGCAGAAGACACGGACGACCGTGCTCAGGCCGTCGGGCGAAAGCGCGGGGGCACGCAGGTGGCTGAAAAGGGTTGCGGCGGAGCTGTCCGCCACCGCGCGCGGCGCCCAGGACAGGCGCTCCCGCGGGGCCGGGTACCGCGAACACCAGGGCGCGCCGTGCACCAGAGCAACGGGGCCGGAATCCGTTACGGCATACAACCCGGAGTTTCCGCACGGAAAGAAGCCGCTGTCGTACGCCGAGGCGTAGTATTCCTGGTGGGTGAACACGAGCCGGCCGCGGGAGTCCCAGCCGAGCAGCTGAATCGACGGCGCGTAGGGCGGCCAGAGTTCCCGCGCCACGTCCATCGCCAGGACGGAGGCAAGGTACGCCAGGGGAGATGCCAGAAGAACGCCCGGCACCAGGGCGAGGAGCCACCAGAGCCGGGCGCGTTTCACGGTTCAGTCCGCGGCCATGCGTTCCGGCTCGCGGGCGGCCGCGTCCCGCTCGCGCAGCGCGCGCCACACCAGCGGGGGCGAGAACGGAAGCCGGTCCATGCGGATGCCCACTGCGTCGTAGATGGCGTTGGCGATGGCGGGAATGGACGGGTGCAGAGGTCCTTCTCCCGCCTCCTTGGCGCCGTACGGGCCTTCCGGATCGATGGACTCCACGATCAGTGCCTGCAGCTCCGGCGTGTCCACCGACGTCGGGATGCGGTAGTCCAGCAGCGACGGCGCGTTGTGCAGCCCCGCGCGCCCGTGGTCCGCGTCCTTGTAGATGTTCTGCTCCATCAGTGCCTCGGCGAATCCCATGTACGCCGAGCCCTCGATCTGCCCCTCGACGATCGTGGGATTGATGGCGCGCCCGCAGTCGTGCGCCACCCAGATCTTTTTCACCTCCACGAACCCCGTCTCGTCATCCACCTCCACCTCCGCCACGTGGGCGGTAAAGGAGTAGGCGGGCGACGCGCCGATGGTACCGCCGCGGTACTCGCCGTGCACGTCGTTGGGCGTATTGTACGAGCCGACGGAGCCCAGCGTGCCGTGCTTCGATTCCGCCAGGTTGAACGCCTTGACGATGGGCATGTTGCGTCCCGTATCCAGCGCGTCCATCGCCTGTCCGCCGGCCAGCAGCACGCGCCTGGGCGGAATGTCCCACTCCGCGCCCACGGCGTCCTGCACCAGCGCCTTGAGCTTTCGCGCGGCGTCCACGCAGGCGTTGCCCAGCATGAAGGTCACGCGCGACGAGTAGCTCCCCAGGTCCACCGGGGTGAAGTCCGTATCCGAAGGCAGCACGCGCACATAGTCCAGCGGAACACCCAGCTCCTCGCAGACGATGTACGCCACCAGCGACGTCGATCCCTGGCCAATGTCCGACGCGCCGCTGAAGACGGCCACGCGCCCCGACCTGTCCACCTGGATCTGCACCGCGGACTGCGGCATCCGGTTGGGGTAGATGGGGTAGTTGGTGCCGCTGATGTAGCAGGATCCCGCCACGCCCAGCCCGCGCCCGTAGCCCATCTTCGATCGCTTCTCCTTCCATCCGCTGGCGGCTTCTACGGCGTCCAGGCACTCCATGAACCCGTTTGACGTCACGCGAAGCTCGTTCACCGTGCGCCTGAAGCTGCCCATGAAGTTGCGGCGGCGCAGTTCGATGGGGTCGATGCCCAGCTGCACGGCCAGCTTGTCGAGCGTGACCTCAAAGGCGAAGCGCGGCTGCACGCTGCCGTGGCCGCGCTTGGGGCCGCACGCCGGCTTGTTGGTGAACACGCGCGTGCTGTTGAAGCGGTAGGCCGGAATCTCGTACGGCGCGGCGAGCAGCTGGCCGCTGTAGTACGTGGTCACCAGGCCGAACGACGAGTACGCGCCGCCGTCCAGCAGCGTTCTGGCATCCACCGCCTTGAGCTTGCCGTCCGCCGTGGCGCCCACGCGGTACTTCATGTGGAATGGGTGGCGGCCGCGGTGGGCGTAGAACACCTCTTCGCGCGTGTACAGAATCTTTACAGGGCGCCCCGTCTTCATCGCCAGCTTGGCGACGCAGAACTCCAGGTCGAACGGCTCGCTCTTTCCCCCGAATCCGCCACCGACGTGCGGTTGAATGACGCGCACCCGGGCCGGGTCGATCTCCAGCACCTTGGCCAGTTCGCGGTGCAGGTAGTGCGGCACCTGGGTGGATGACCAGACGGTCAGCCGGCCTTCCGCCGCGCCGCCCTGCTCCCACTGGCCGATGGCGCAGTGCGGCTCGATGGGCGTGTGCGTGGTGCCCTCGAAGTAGTACTCGCCTTCGATGACCACGTCCGATTCGGCCAAGCCCGGTTCCACATCGCCGAACTCCAGCTTGACGATCTTGCTGATGTTACCGTTGTGGCCGGCCTTCTTGGCCTCGTGAATCTGCACGTCCGTGCTGCGCGCGGCCTCTTCCGCGTCGAAGACGGCGTCCAGCACCTCGTACTCCACGCGGATCAGCTCGATGGCGCGCCCGGCCGTGTCCTCGTCCGCCGCGGCCACCGCCGCCACCGCGTCGCCGATGTAGCGCACCTTGTCGACGGCCAGCGCGTTCTCGTCCGGCGTCCAGACGATGATGCCAAAGGGGATGGGCATCTCGTCTCCCGTCACCACTGCGTGCACGCCGGGCAGGGCCAGCGCCGCGGTCGTGTCGATGGAGAGGATGCGCGCGTGCGGATGCGGGGAACGCAGGATCTTGCCGTGCAGCATTCCCGGCAGCGTCAGGTCGTCCGTGTAGCGCGCGCGGCCGGTGGATTTTTCCAGCCCGTCCGTCTTGCGCTGCCGCTGGCCGATGACGTTGTAGGGGCCGGCGCGCTCTTCGCGGCTGCCGTGCATGGGAATGGGCTCGCCCGCGTGCGACGGGGCGTGGTCCACCACGGGCGTGCCGCGCTCGGCCACCTCGGGCTCGTTCAGCGGAACGCCGCCGCGGGCGCTCTCGAACTCCTGCCGTTCCGCACTCATGCCGCCACCTCTTCGCCGCGAAGGGTGCGCGCCGCCATCTCCACCGCGTCGAGAATCTTGGTGTAGCCGGTGCAGCGGCACAGGTTGCCGCTGAGCGCGTCCTTGATCTCGTCGCGCGAGGGCGCGGCGTTTTCTTCCAGCAGCGCGGCGGCGCTCATCAGGATGCCGGGGGTGCAGAAGCCGCACTGGGCCGCGCCGCACACGTCGAACGCGTCCTGAAGCGGGTGGGGAACGCCCGGCCCGGTGCGCATTCCCGCAAGCCCTTCCACCGTGGTCACCTGCTTGTCCACCGCCTCGTACACGGGGGTGATGCAGCTGAGCGTGGGAATGCCGTTGAGCCACACCGTGCAGGCGCCGCAGTCGCCCTTGTCGCACCCCTGCTTGCTCCCCGTGAGGCCCACGGAGTAGCGCAGCGATTCCAGCAGGGTCCAGTGCGTGGGCACCGCCACCTGGTGGGTGTCGCCGTTGACGTGAAGGGTGACGAGGTCCTTCATGGGCGGAATCGGCGCGGGGACGTGGGGGATGACGAGGCACGGAAACGCCGCATTGGCGCGGGGTTGCCAGCGCCGGAAGCTACCCGCGCGGCGGTGGGGTGTCAACCGGATTCACCCGCGTTTCCGAACGCCCGTTCGACGAACTCCGGACAGCCGATCGGTAGCCGCCAGCGGCGGAACGTCTGCCTCCCGGGCTCTTCCGGATCGGTTCGATCAGTATCCGCCATACACGACAAACGGTCATCCGCCGCTTCTCCCGCAAAACGCGTCCTCCTTCTCATCGCCCACACTCGCTTGGCCCATGCTCCGCCAACAGACGCGCGGCGGGTAGAGCGTGGGCCGGCCACGCGCGGGATGGCGGGATAGGTCTCTCCCCGAAAACGCGGATGAACTCAGCGCGAGCGCAACCCGCGGCACCGTCCTCCCCGTCCGCGCGGCGAGGCTCGCAACGTGTCCGGCACGTCACCGTCATCTCGAAAACCGGCTTATCCTGATCTGCCGGATCATCCTCTCTGATACTCCTCCTCCCTGCGGCTTTGGTCTGCCTGCTTCGGATGGCGTTTTCCTGCATCAGTTTACCCCTTCGCGCCAGCACGCGGACGAGGGGACATGGCCGATATCGGGGCACTCTTCAACGAGTACAATAATTGTCTTGTAGGGTGGATTGTCTTCGGTTAACATTCGGGTGTGATCCTGGCTGTAGTTCCTCCTCCGGCGAAACTCGCACGCTCGCCCGGCGGGGAGGGGGATGACGACCAGCCTACCCGAATCCGTAGTCCCGCCTGTTCTGTCGATCACGGTCGATGGACGGCGGGGCTCGCGAGAGATCCGCATCCTCCCACCCCGTTCCACGTCGTCACCGGTTCCGCCCGTTCGTGTCCGATGCAGCAGCACGGTTTGATTTCCCCTCATGGAAAGGAACACCGTACCATGGACTCGATCCTCTTCTGGAACGGCGTCGCGCTCGAAGCCAACCGGGTCAGCCACACCGACCCCGACAAGCGCGAACAGAACGGACCCACGCTTTCCTCGCGTGCGCTGGCCATCGTGCACCTGGCCATGTACGACGCATACGCCGGCATCGTGGGCGGCGCGGGCTTTCCGCGCTACCTGAACCCCGCGCCGCCGCCTCCCGTGGCCCCGCCCGCGCTTTCGGCGCGGGACGCTGTCGCCGGCGCCGCGCACCAGACGCTCTCGGCGCTGTATCCGACCCAGGTGGACTTCTTCAACTCGCAGCTCTTCCCGTTCGATTTCACCATCCCGAGCTTCACGTTCGGGCGCGTGGTGGGCAACGCGGTCCTGGCCGCCCGCGCCAACGACATGGACGCCCGCGACGCCGGGTACCGTACCTCCACCAACCGCGGCCGGCACCGCGCGGATCCCGACAACCCGGGGCAGGGCTTTCACGCGCCCTTCTACGGCGCGCAGACCCGGGGCTTCGCCATCACCACGCGCCACGGGCTCACGCCTCCGCCCTTCGCCGGCGGCACCAGTCCGCAGTACCTGCAGGCCCTGCGGGACGTGCGCATCCGGGGCATTCGCACCGATCTCACGGCCGCGCTCCCCAACGCGCTCGCCAGCGAGCGCCGAACCCCCCGGGAGACGGCGGACGGCATCTTCTGGGCGTACGACGGCTCCATTCGCCTGGGCACGCCGCCGCGGCTGTACAACCAGATCATCCGCCAGGTGGCGTTTCAGAAGGGCAACACGGAAGGCGACAACGCCCGGCTGTTCGCCTTTGTGAACGCGGCCATGGGCGACGCGGGCATCCTGGCGTGGGAGGCCAAGTACTGCCACGACTTCTGGCGCCCCGTGGTGGGAATCCGCGAGCACGATGAGAACCTGGGGCCGGCCGCGCCGTACCCGGTGGCGGTGAACTTTGACGACGGCGATCCGGGCTGGCTGCCGCAGGGTGCGCCCAGCACCAACGCACCGGGCGTCAAGAACTTCACCCCCAACTTTCCCGCGTATCCGTCGGGGCACGCCACCTTTGGCGCGGCGGCCCTGCACGTCACGCGCATGTTCTACGGCATCGCGCCGGGCGACAAGAACCCGGACGCGCTCTTCCCCGGCACCTTTGTGTCCGACGAGTTCAACGGGCGCAATCAGGACAACGACGGAACGGTGCGGCCGCGCTACACGCACCCGTTCCCCGGCGGGCTGTGGGAGATGATCGTGGAGAACGCCGCCAGCCGCGTGCTGCTGGGCGTGCACTGGATCTTTGACGCGTACGACTTCGTGGCCGACGCGGACGGGAATCTGCAGCCCAGCTTCGCCAACGAGAACATCGGCGGGGTGGGGCTGGGGCTGCGCATTGCCCGCGACGTGTTTGCCGCGGGCGGAGGTCTGGCGCCCAAGATGACGCCGGCCGGCGCCGCCGTGCCGCCCATCACCACGCCGGCCGCGGATTCGCCCATGCCGGCGCGTCCGCGGCAGCCGGCTTCCGTCAACGGCTGCATTGGCGGGCCCGCCATCAATCCGGGCAGCGCGACGATCGATGTCGGGGCGGCGGAAGAAAGCCCCGCCACCGCCGTTCAGGACGAGTATCCGTCCGGGCTGTCCGAGAAGTAACCCCAACGCGGCGGGGGCCTCGAGCGCGGCACTGCTCGAAGCTCCCGCCATCCCGCCGGACACACGAATCCCCCGGCCGCGCCCGCGCCCGGGGGATTCGCCGTTCCATCAGATCCGTCCAGAACCGCCGGCCAGCACCAATCTCGATGGCGGGATCGGTTCTGCCGCCTCGATCAGCGCGGCGGGCTTACTTCGCCATCTCGCACTGCCGTTCATCCGATCCTCCGTAAACAGACGCGCGGCGGGTGGAGCGTGGGCCGGCTCTGGCGCGGGTGGCGGATTATGTCTCTCCCCGAAAACGCGGAAAACTCAGCACGGGCACAACCTGTGGCACCGTACGCCCGCCCCCGCGCGGCGACGCTCGCAACCTGCCGAGCGCATCTCCGGCTCACGAAATCCGCAATCCCGCACATCAAAAAACCCCGACGGCGATTGCCATCGGGGCTCCTCTGCATCCTCCCGCATCGCACGGATTCCGCCATCCGCGCCCAACCTTCCCGCCCAGTCCGCGCAGGCGGACTTCGTGTCCTTCGAGGCGCGGTTTCAACCGCCGGGGCTGATGCCCGCCAATCCACACCCCCAACCCGCTCCCCGCGACGCCCCGCCGCCTCACCGGACCGCCGCCATCTCCATCCTTCCCGCCACCACGCGCCCTACCCATCGCCCGCTCCGATTCCACCTGATCGCGATCCCGCGAACCGTCCGCGCGCTCCGGCGCATCGGACCACCCTCTGCCTCAGGGGCTTCTGCCGGACCCTATCCTATTCCCTATTCCCTATTCCCCATTCCCTGCCCTTTCCTACTCCCCCATCACCCGCGCGGGCGCATCATGCTCCACGTACTTGACCGCGGGATGGCGGCGAACGGCATCCAGCGCCTCCGGCGCCAACTCCGCCGCAAAGCCCTGCAGCGCATTGCGGAACACGTGCTTGGGCGTGAATCCGTGCTCCGCCGCCAGCGCGTCCACCACCGCGTCCGGCGCGGTTCCATCGACAAAAACCACGATGTAGCTGGGCGTTCCGGGATCGGCCACTCCGTGCAGCGGCGCGGGCGCCCTCACGCGTACACGCCGGTGACGGCGCTCTCCGGCACGGGCATGGCGCTCTCGCGGCTGCGCAGCGCCTCTTCCGCCGCCTGGTCGATCTCCGCCGTCACGCGCGCCTCGATCCGCTCCAGCACGTCGGCGCCGATGCCATTCTCCATCAGCCACGCCTCGTACAATCCCACCGGATCGCGCCGGCCCCACGAGGCGAACAGCCCGGCGTCGAACAGTTCCCGCGCCTCGCGCTCGTCGTGGGTGGCGTGGCCGCTCATGCGGAACGTTTCCGCCACCAGAAGCGACGGCCCCTCCCCCGCCCGGGCGCGGTCCGCGGCCAGGCGCGCGGCGGCGTAGGCGTCCAGCACGTGGTTGCCGTCAAACACGCCGCCGGCCAGGCCGTACATCATCGGCCAGTCCGCGAACGAGCCGGCCGCGTGCTGCGAAAGCCGCGTCCCCAGCGCCACCTGGTTGTTCTGGATGATGAAGACCACCGGAAGCTGGTGCACGCCCGCGAAGTTCACGCCCTCGTGGAACGCCGCCGTCTTGGTGGATCCGTCGCCCGTCCACGTCATCCCTACCCGGTCCTGCCCGCGCTGCTTGAACGAGAGCGCGATCCCGGAGATGACGGGAACGACGTCGCCCACGTGGCTGATGGGGGGCAGCACGCCCACGGCCAGCTCGCCCACGTGCAGGTCGCGCCCCAGCGAAGGCGAGTCCGCCGTGCCCAGGTAGCTGCGCAGGATGTCGGTGACGGGCATGCCCATCTCGTGGCAGGCGCCGGAGTTGCGGATCATGGGCGCCACCACGTCGTGGTCCGGCCCCGAGCGCCGCAGCGCGTGCACCGGCCCGATGGTGGCCGCCTCCTCGCCCACGCCCAGCCACGCCTTGCTGATCACGCCGTTCTTGACCCAGCGCTTGAGCGCAACGTCGTGCAGGCGGTTGCGCAGCAGGCCGGCGTACATGTCCAGAAGCTGGTCCTGCGACAGCGCGCGGATCACCGCCTCGCGCTCCGGATCGGCCGAGACGCGCTCGCGGTAGCGCTGCACCTCCGCCGGGTCGGCGGTCCAGTTGTGGTACTCCGGCGGATCGTAGGCGGCGAAGCGCTTCATGGACGGACTTCGGGCTGGAGGATGTGGGGCCGTCAGCTTACCGCGGCCCGCCGGACCCGGCAAGCCCGCCCGCGCCGTTTTTCGTTCGATGAACTCCGGCGGACGCCGCGCTCAACCACGCCGGCCGAAGGTGATGAACTCCGTCCGGCAAGGTCGATGATCATCGTCCGATGTGATGACGCGGGTCGCCGAACGAACGCGCCCCGCGCCGGCAGTCCGGCGCGGGGCGCGATTTTCATCCATCCAGTCCGGTTCAGGCCGTTGCGGCCTCGGCCTGCGACGCGGCGTGAGTTTCGGCGTCCGTGTCGTGAATGGAGCGCACCACGTGGGTGGCCATCACGTCCAGTTGCGAACGCGACGGAACTTCCGCGTTGGGATCGGGCAGCTGCAGCGGGAACGGCGCGTCCTTGGGCACCGGGATCAGGTGCACGTGAAAGTGGAACACGTCCTGGCCGCCGTCCGCGCCGTTGGGCGAAAAGATGTTGACCGCGCGGCACCCGGTGGCCCGGCGCAGCCCCGGAAGAATGCGCTTGGCGACGGCGAAGGTGCGGGTCGCCAGCTCTTCGGGGACGTAGAACAGGTTCTTGTGGTGCTGCTTGGGGACGACCAGCACGTGGCCCGGGTGCAGCGGCTGCACGTCCAGAAAGGCGATGATGTCATCGTCTTCGTGGATGATGCTCACCATCTCGTCTCCGCCGATGATGCGGCAGAACACGCAGGTGGGATTGTCGTTGGGGTCCACTCCGGCCTCCGGCGGTGTTCTGGTGGGTCGTATCCGCGGCTCCGAGCGCCGCGTTTTGATCTACAAAGGTGCAAGAGGCAGGCCCGTTGCGGCCCGTTCCCTGTGCAATCCTGATGCGGAACGGCCCTCCGTTGCCGCCGCCAGACTCCTATTCCCTATTCCCTATTCCCTATTCCCTATTCCCTGTTCCCCGCCGTCCCTGCGTACCGTCCCGCGCTCCCCGCCCGCCCGCCGGGATGCCGCGCGGCGATCCGTTCCGCCACCACGGTCGCCATCGCCATGATCGTTTCCTGCGGATTCACCCCGGGCGCGGTGGGCATCAGCGATCCATCCGCCACATAGACGCCGCCGACGCCGTGCCGCTCGCCGTCCGGCGTGCATCCGCTGTGCGCCGGGTCCGTACCGATGCGGCAGGTGCCGTTCACGTGCGCGGACAGAATGCCCAGCTGGTTGGGCCCGGACGGCCGCCGCATCATGGCGGGCAGCTCCGCGGGGGAGCGCAGCCCCGCGGCGCCCGCGTGCAGCGTAAAGACCTCCTCCGCCCCGGCCGCAAACTGAATGCGCGCCGCGGCTTCCATCCCCCGCAGCAGCCGTTCGCGGTCCGTGCGGCCCACGCGGTAGCGGATGCGCACGCGCCCGGAGCGGTCCACCTGCACCGAGCCGTTGGACGTGCCGCGCTCCGCCCCGTCGCGGATCAGCACGATCATCGTCGCCGTGTTCGGCAGGCCGCGCATCAGCTCGCGGTGCGCCGCGCCGAAGCCCGGCATGGCCACGGACGACAGCGCGGGATACAGCGGCGGCGTCTCGATCCAGAATCCGTATCCGTCACTGCCGCGCAGAAACTCGTCGCATACGCTGGAAAGCGGGATGCCGCCCGCGCCGTACATCTCCCGCCCGTACCGGCCCGCCACCGCCGTCGTGGGGTGCAGGCGCAGAAAGCGGCCGACCCCGCCGCCGCCCATCCCCGAACGCTGCAGCAGCGCCGGCGTCCCCACCGCGCCCGCGGCAACGACGACGACCGGCGCTTCCACCGTGATCGTCCCGCGCGGCGCGCCCGTTTCGCGGTCCAGCACCGTTCCGTGCACGCGCCGCGGTCCCGTCGCGGGTGCGTCGATGCGGTCCGCGCGCACGTCCGCGAACAGGCGTGCACCGCGGGCCAGGGCGGCGGGGAGATAGACGTCCGCCGCGGCGCGCCGGGCGCCGTAGCGGCAGCCCAGGCCGCAGAAGCCGGAGCGCACGCAGCCGTGCGCGTTGACGCGCATGGCGCCCGCGTGCCAGCCGAGCGCGCGGGCACCCTCCAGCAGTGCGCGGTTGGGCGGATTGTGTGCGTCGTCCGGCACGGGGCGGGTGCTCGTCTCGTCCTCGATCCGGGCAAAGACGGGCGCCAGGTCCGCGGCGCGCATCCCCACGGTGCCGTGCTCCGCCGCCCACTCGTCCAGCACCCAATCCGGGGTGCGCAGCATGGCCAGCCAGTTTACCGTCGTTCCGCCCCCGACGGCGCGGCCCTGCAGCAGCGGAAGCGCGAGGTCCTCCGTGGCGCGGCCGCCCGCCTCGGCGTACAGGCGCGACGTCATCTCCGCCTCGTTCTCCGTAAAGTGCTCCGGGCGCCAGTATCCGCCCTCCTCCAGCACCACCACGTCGTGCCCCGCCTCGGCCAGCCGCGCCGCCGCCACCGCCCCGCCCGCCCCGCTGCCGATGATCACCACGTCCGCTCTCACGCGCGTGTCGCCGCGCAGCCGGTGCCCGCCAATGACGCCGCTGACCTCCGGGTCCGTCAGCAGGTCCAGCTGTGGCCGGATGGGGATGACGCGCGCCCCGCCCGATCCGCCGCCGTCCCGCCGCGCGACGGGATCCGCCGGGGAGCCCGCGCCGGGAAGCGGGCCCTCCCACGCCACCGCGGGGACGCGCGTGTGCAGCGGGCCGCGGTAGCCGATTTCGGGATAAACGGACGGGTCGGCGTAGAAGCTGGACAGAATCATCCGCCGCAGCGCCTGAAAGGCCGTCCGCAGCGGCGGAAGCGGGCTGCGCTCCCACCGCCGCAGCCAGGCGTCCTGGCGGATGGCGGCCAGCGACGCGAACCCCAAAGGTCGCCCCGCGCTCGCCATTCCCGCCAGCGGCGAATCCATCCACCCGATCAGCGCGGCGAACCGGGCGGACTGCTCCGGATCCAGCGTGCCCAGCCGCACTTCCACCGCGCGGGCCAGGCGCGCGGCGGCGGGATCCGGTTCGTCGGGCAGGGGCACCATGCGCCTGCACAGCGCCACGAGCGTGGCCTGCTGGCGTGGAGCGAGCATCATGGGGAGCAGTCGCGGCGAGGGCGCGTGAGGCGGAAGGATGAACGTATGGTGCGGCCCGCGACGGGCTTTGTCAACGCGGCCCGTGGCGGCAACGGACAGTTCGCGGATACCGCCAAACACGCCCGCGGCAAAGGCTTGGATGCATCCGCAAAGGGCCCGCATCTTGCACCCCCGCGCCTCCCCCGCCGCATGGCGGGACGTGGTTGAAGAACCCAGCAAAGGAGCGGTGGGATGAACTACGGACGGGATTACGGGAACCGCAACTTCGTGGAGCGCGCCGCCAACACGGTGCGCGGATGGTTTGGCGGCGACCACTACGACCGCGAGTTCCAAGGCGGCGGACGCCCCCAGGGCGGCATGTACGGCGGCGACCGGCAGCGCGGCGGCCAGGGCCGCGAGGGCTATCGCGAGATGGGCGCCATGGGTGGCGGCTACGGGCGCGGGCGTTCGGACTTCGACAGCTACCAGGCCGGCGGATACCGTCCGGACCATGGCGGCTGGGACGTGGACTGGGACCGCAGCACGGGTGGCCGCGGCGGCTACGGCGGCCAGCAGCGCCACACGGGCGGAATGTTCGGCGCGGGCGGGCGCGAGTTCGCCGGCCGCGGCGACTACTCGCGCGACTACGGCAACCAGGGCCGCTACGACGCCGGCTACGGCGGGCGCGGCTTTGCCGGCGGGTACGCGGGCGGCCAGCGCGAGGTGTATCGCGGCCGCGTGCAGCGCACGGATTACGGGCGCGACTACCAGGCCGGCCACCCGGGCAATCAGGGCCACTACGGCCTGAATGATTCCGGCGCGGGCGACGTGGGCGGCGGCACCATCGGCAACTACGGGCCGTACAGCTCGTACGGAATCGATCGGTTCCGCAATGCCAGCAGCGGCGGCGTGCAGCCCGGCGCGTACTACACCGGCTACGGCGTGGGCACCGGCTACCGCTGAGCCGGTTCCGGCGGATGAACAGCGGCGGGCCTCCGTACGGGGGCCCGCCGTTTTCGTTTTCCCTGGAGGGGATGCCGCGTTCCTGGCGGATACGGACTGCCTTGGACTCGCCCCCGTGCCGTAGCGGCGGATGGCTGACAGGGTGTAGGATTGATGGGGGGCGGCGCGGCGGGCCGATGCGCGGCCCGGGCGGGTGGTGGATACGGCGGCGGACGGACTCACGTGCGCATCCGCCCGCGCGGATCGAAACCCGGTGCCACCCGTTTACGTTGTGTGCCTCATGCAATCCAACGAAGTGCACGAATGGACGATGACCGCCGAAGCCGCCGGGCAGACCGCCCCGGGTTCGCGCGGCATTCGCGTTTCTGGCCAGCGGAGGTGTTCGTGACGCGGGATGATGGATCGCGGGACTGGAACGGAGCGCCGTCCTCCAACGACGGCCTGATTCCGGATGAGCGGGCGCGCCAGGCGCTGCGCCGCGCGGCGGAGTTGCAGGCCGAGGCCGCCGCGCGCTTGCAGGAAACCGCGCGCGGCCAGCTGATGGCTCAGGCCGCACAGCCCACCGAGACAGACGGGTTCCGCCGCATGGACGTGGAAGCGGCCGCGGTGGAGGCGGGGATCTCGCCGGAGTACATCCGCCAGGCGCTGGTGGAGCAGGACGCGCTGGGCGAGCACGCCGAGGAGCTGACGCCCTGGGTGGAAAAGATGGGACGGCGGATGCTGAAGACGACGGCCCGCTCGCTGGAGGTGTCGCGCGTGATCGACGCCGACCCCGCGCGCGTGCTGGAGGCCATGCAGCGCATCTTTCCCGCGCACCCGTACCTTCTGGCGCTGGAAGACAACATCGGCGGGCCGCCGCTGGCGGGAGGCGTGCTGGTGTTTCAGATCCCGCGGCTGATGGCGACGACCACCAACTACACGCCGTTCAGCTACACCGCCGCAACCATCGATGTCCTGCAACTGCACGCCACGCTGCGGACGATTCCCGGCCCGGGCGGAAGCCGGTGCGAGCTGTCGGTGCGCACCGACCTGCGCACGGGTACGCGGCGGAACGTATGGACGGGCGTGGCGCTCTCGGGAACGGGCGGGGCGTTGGGCGCGGGTGCCACCGCCGCCATCGCGGTCGCGGCCAGCGCGGCGCTTCCGGTGATTGCGGTCGCGGCGGTCGCCGGGCTGGGGATTCTGGGGATTGCCAGCAGCCACGGGTACGGCGCCATGTATCGCTACTATCTGCGCAAGATGGAAAAGGAACTGGAGCAGCTGCTGAAGGTGGTGGATGCCAGCGCGCGCACCGGCGGCGGCTTTCGTGCGCCCACTCCCCCGTCGTCGTCCATCGCCGGCTGGGACGGCATGAACTCGGTTCTGAACTCCATCTGAGCCGCGCGGCGTGACCCACGCTCCATTGAGAAAACCCGTTCAGGCTCATGCCCGAACGGGTTTTTCGCGCCGTGCGGGATGGGAGACACGTTCGTGCACAGAGCGCCTCTCCCGCTGAGCAACCGAGCCGCCGCAACAACGGGGGAATGCCTCGCGAAGGAAGAGGCTTCACGTGCGCCCTGACCACGATCAGAACAGCGAGATCTGTTCGCCGAGGGTGGACGGGTCTACCGGGGCGGCGCCGAGCAGCTCCTGCATGCGGCGCGCGTTGGCGGGGCTGTGGCCGGCGAAGTGGTTGTTGAAGTAGCCGAACACCGTCGTACCCTGCAGCGCCGTGCGCCCCAGCACCTCGCTCCACCCCACAATTTCCTCCTCGCGGTCGAACTGCAGGTGCGAGTAGTCCACGATGTCGCGGTTGGGGCCCATCCACCGGATGTAGTGAAAGTCCGCCGTGGGCGCCCCCGCCAGCATCGTCATCGTTTCGCGCGGAATCCACTTGCCGTCACTGAGCGCCAGCGCCGTCCCGTTCGCCCGCAGCAGATCCAGCAGCCGCGGAAGAATGCTGTCGTGCATCCACCGCTGCTGGCGAACCTCCACGGCAAAGCGCATGTCGCGCGGCAGGCGCTCCACGAACCGTTCCAGCCGCGAGAATCCCTCCGGCGCAAAGTCCGGCCCCATCTGCAGCAGGATGGGCCCCAGCTTGGGCCCCAGTTCGCGCGCGCGCTCCAGGAACTCGTCGGCCACGTCGTCGGCGTCGCGAAGCTGCCGCTCGTGCGTCACCTCCTGCGGCATCTTGAGCGCGAAGATGAAGCCGTCCGGCGTGCGCTCCGCCCATCCGCGCACCGACTTGGCGGGCGGGATGGCGTAGAAGGTGGAATCCACCTCCACCGTCGAGAACGCGCGCGCGTAGGTGGAAAGAAAGCTGGCGGGCCTGGTCCCGTCCGGGTAGAACGGGCCCACCCAGCCGGGATAGTTCCACCCCTGCGTGCCGATTCGGATGGTACCAGACATGGCGGATACGGAACGGGTGTGCGAAACGACGGTGCCGAAAGGGAGCATTTCCCGCCTCGGTGCGCAAGCCAAAGCGGACAACACCGGCCGTCATTATCTCAGAACCCCCCCTCCAGCACTGAGCACTTGGCACCGAGCACTGGGCACTTGGCACTGAGCACTGAGCACTGCTTTTCCCGCACTCACGCACTCACGCACCCAGCACTCACGCACTATCCCTTTTACCGTCCGCCGCGCGCCTCCGCCCGGCGCAGCGCCACGATGCACACCGCCAGCCACACCGCACCCGCCAGCGACCCGGCCACAATGTCCGTGGGCCAGTGCGCGCCCAGCCGCAGCCGCGCCGCCGCCACGATGACGGCCATCACCGGCACCATCAGCACGGCGAGCACGCGTTCGGAGCGCGAGGGCGTGGCGCGCATCCACAGCCACGCCCACATCCCGAACGCGGCTACCACCTGCCCCATGTGCCCGCTGGGAAACGAGTGCAGCGCCGGCGCCGCGATGCCGCCCGCGATGAAGTCCGGGCGCGCGCGGTTCCACGCCAGCCACCCCGTGCCGATGATGACGTCCACGCCAAAGAAGCAGGCCAGCACCGCCAGCGCCCGCAGCGGCGCGCCCATCCAGGCCGCAGCCATCGCCGTCGCCAGCACCAGGGGGATGAGGATCACCGAGTTGCCCAGCGAATCCATCCACACCGCGTGCGCGAACGACGGGCCCGCGCCCTCGAACCAGCGCAGCCAGCCGGGCTCCCACGACAGGCGGCCCGCCTCCGCCATGCGGCGCACCTGCATCACCAGCAGCAGAACCAGCGCGCAGCACAGCGCCAGCCCGGCCGCCATCCACAGCAGCCAGCCGCGCGCCGTATGCCGGGGCATCTGCTTCCACGCATCGCGCCCGTGCAGAAAGGCCAGGCGCGGTCCTTCCACGAGCAGCCAGCGGCCGGGGCGGATTCCGTGCGGCGCCGGGGTCTGAATCTGAGGCACGTTTCGGTCGGGTTCAGGATGGTTCCCGGCCGCCGGGCAAAACGGGTACCGAGCGGGTCTGAAACTCGCGGGCGGGGTGCTGCGTATCACACCCCGTCAGCCGAAGCGGGGCATTCACCGGGAGCATGGACAATGGAAGAGAAGAGCAATTTCGAAACGGTCCTGAAGTGGGCTGTCCTTGGCATTCTGGCGATCGTGGCGCTCAGGATCGCGCTGGTGGTTGTGGGTGTCGCCATCGGGCTTGCGTCCTTCCTGCTGTTCACCGTGCTGCCGCTGGTGCTGGTGGTGTGGCTGGTGGTGAAGGCGGTGCAGTGGCTGAGCCGGCCCAAGGACGGCGGATACACGTCGTCCGGCCTGTAACCCTCCGCGGATCCGGCCGGCTGCCCCCGGTCCGGCCCGCGGAGTTCGGATCTTCGCAATCCACGTGAAATCTCGCCCGGCACTCTGCCGCGGCGAGATTTTGCGCATCCCCGGATCATCGGTCGCCCACGAGCCCGCAAAACCGTTTCACGCGGGGGCCGCGGGGGATCGCGGAGGTCGCGGGGAACAGAAAAGGGGGACGGGACCGCGCCAGGTCCCATCCCCCTCTTCTGTTCCTATTCCCTATTCCCTATTCCCCATTCCCTATTCCCTCATCCCCTACTCCCCCAGCGCCTCCAGCAGCTTCCCGTGAATCCCGCCGAACCCGCCGTTGCTCATCACCAGCACCACCTCGCCGCCCTGCAGCTCCGGCGTGAGGCGCGCCACAATGTCGTCGGGCGAGGGGATGAAGTCGGCCGTCTTGCCCTGGCCCCGCCACGTTTCCACCAGCTCGTGCGGGTTCATGGCCGTCTGCTCGGTGTAGCGCTCGGGATGGAACAGGCCCGCCAGCACCACGCGGTCCGCCGAGGCAAACGCCTCCGCGTACGCCTGCTGGAATTCGCGGCGCTGGGCCGTGTAGCTGCGCGGCTCAAAGACGGCCACGATCGGCCGGCCGGGATAGCGCTGGCGCACGGCCTGAATCGTCTCGCGCACCGCGGTGGGGTGGTGCGCGAAGTCGTCGATCACCACCACGCCGCGCGCCTCGCCCCGCACCTCCATCCGCCGCTTCACGCTGGCGAACGTCTCAAAGCCGCGCAGCACACCCGCCTTGTCCGCGCCGATGGCCTCCGCGCAGGCGATGACGGCCAGCGCGTTGCGAACGTTGAAGGCGCCGCTCAGCGTGGTCTTGACCTCCGCCCACACCTGGCCGTCGTGCACGGCGGTGAACGTCGTCCCGTGCTCGCCGAAGCTCACGTCGCGCGCCGTCCACCGCGGATGCTCGCCCTGCACCTCGCCGTCGTAGCCGAACGATTCGATGGGCGCGTGCGACTTGGACGCCAGCTCGCGCATGATGGGCGAATCCCATCCCGCCACCAGCGTACCGTTGCGCGGGATCAGGTTGATGAACCGCTCGAACGCGAACCGGTACGCGATCTCGTCGCGGTAGATGTCGGCGTGGTCGAACTCGATGTTGTTGACGATGGCCGTGACGGGCAGGTAGTGCCACATCTTGGGGCCCTTGTCGAAGTACGCCGTGTCGTACTCGTCGGCCTCGATCACGAAGTACTCCGAATCCGTCAGCCGGAACGAGCTGCCGAAGTTTTCCGCGATCCCGCCGATCAGGAACGACGGGTTCAGCCCGGCGCTTTCCAGGATCCAGGCCAGCAGCGAGGTCGTGGTCGTCTTGCCGTGCGTGCCGGCGACGGCCAGCACGTGGCGGCCGCGCAGCAGCTCGTCCTTGATGACCACGGCGGCGGCGGTGTACAGCATCCGCCGGTCCAGCACCGCCTCCAGCTCCGGGTTGCCGCGGGAGATGGCGTTGCCCACGACGACGATGTCGGGGTTCACGTCCAGGTTGGCCGGCGAGTAGCCCTCGGCGTACTCGATGCCCAGCTCCTGAAGCTGCGTGGACATGGGCGGGTACACGCTCTCGTCCGAGCCGGTGACCCGGTGCCCTGCCGCGCGCAGCAGGCCGGCCAGCGAGGCCATGGCCGTACCCCCGATGCCGATCAGGTGGTAGTGGCGCGGCTGCGATTGGGTGGCGCCGGAACCGGGCGCGGATGCGGGGTGGGACATGCTGTGCGTTTCCTCCGTTCGGGGTGGCGGCAGGGCCTTTGCCAGAGGCGTGCCCACCGGCTGCGGCACAGATTGCCGACTTCCGCGCCGGCAGGCAACGTCCGCGTCCCCCGCGGCTCTCCCACACGGCTTTTCCATGGCTGAAGATACGGTTCTGCAGATCAACGACGCGCTGTGGATTCCCCGCGCGGAGCTTGGATACAAGGCCACGCGGGCGGGCGGTCCGGGCGGGCAGCACGTGAACACGTCGTCCAGCCGGGTGGAGCTTACGTGGAACGTGCAGAACTCCCCCAGCATCACCGATGAGCAGCGCGCGCTGATCCAGGCCAAGCTGGCCAACCGCATCAGCGGCGAGGGCGTGCTGCTGATTGCCGCCAGCGACGAGCGCAGCCAGCACCAGAACAAGGAACTGGTGACGGAGCGCTTCGCCGAGCTCATCCGCCGCGCGCTGATCGTGCCCAAGGCGCGCCGCAAGACGCGCATGCCGCGCGCCGCCAAGGAAGCGCGCCTCAAGGACAAGAAGCAGCGTTCGGCCACCAAGCGAAGCCGCGGCGCCATCCGCTCGGACGAGTAGGTCGGGCGGCGGGCGCGGGAAAGGAGTCAGGTCCGCGGTGGAGTCTGCGTGTGTAACACCGAGGGTGGCGCGGCGGACGGCGGGGAGCCCTCACCCCGCGTGCTGCGCACGACGACCCTCTCCCACGAACAGATGTGGGAGAGGGAGCACACACCCGTATCGTCCCTTCCGGAGGGTTCGGCGCGGCGGCGGGCGCCCCCCTCCCCCCAGCCCCCTCGCCCCGCAAGCGGGGCGAGGGGGCGCACTGGGTGCGGCGTCCAGACTATGGTGTTCGTCCCAAGGCTGCGCTGTTGGCGGCTGAAGCCCCGAACCGGACGCGCCAGCGGCCGGTGTCGGGGCTTTGCGATGTTGGAGCGGCGGATTCATCCGCTCCCGAGACTCGCCGCCGCGCCCAACTCCGCGTCGCTCACCGAACCGTCCGCCCCGCCCCAACCCTCCCCCAGTGTTTTTTGGGGGAGGGTGGGCGCGTAATGCGAGCCCGGGTGGGGGCCGCCCGCGAACTCCGCCACCCACCCCGGAATCCCTCCACACGCAACCGCCAGTCTGAATCCACCTTCAGACACCGGCGGGCAGACGCAAAAGCAGCCGGAGTGCGCACCCCGTCCACGAGACGTTTCCTGGTAGATGCGCAAGCCCTTGCCTTGTATCCACTTGTAATCCTGGGGCGGATTCGGCATGGAGCATGCGTTTGACCGGCACGACGGCGGTCCAGGGGGACCGGCTGATTCACCCGATACCGTTGGAGGAGGAACGCATGGGCATTTTGTGGATGATCATCATCGGCCTGATCGCGGGCGCGATCGCCAAGTTCATCATGCCGGGCCGTGATCCGGGCGGCATCATCGTGACGATTCTGCTGGGCATCGCCGGTTCGCTGGTGGGCGGATTTCTGTTCGGCGGCGCTGACAACCAGGTCGGCCTCATCGGCTCCGTCGTCGGCGCGCTGATCCTGCTGGCCATCTACCGTCTCATCGTGGGCCGCCGCCGCCCCCACGTCTGACCTGAACCCGAACCCGTCCGGAGACACGCATGCCCGCTACGCAAATGAAGGAGCTGCTGAAGCATGAACTGGGTGACCTGCTCTACGCCGAGCAGCTCATCCTTAAGATGCTCGGCACGCTGACCCGGGAAGTGAACAACCCGGAAATGAAGGCGCGGGTGGAGGAACACGCGGCCGAAACCGAAGAGCAGATCGAGCGGCTCAAGCGTGCCTTCGAGGCGATCGGGGAAAAGGCCAAGGCCGAAAAGTGCGACGCCGCGGTGGGTCTAAAGGCCGAGCACGACAGCTTCAAGAAGGAAGAAAAGCCTTCCAAGCCGGTGCTGGAAGCCTTTGACCTGGGCAGCTCGCTGCGCGTGGAGCACTACGAAATCGCGGGCTACCGCACCGCCATCGCCATTGCCCAGGTCATGGGCGAGAACGAAGTGGTGTCGCTGCTGAACGAGACGCTGCGCGAGGAAGAGGCGATGGCCTCCTTCATCGAGCGCAACGCGGTCAAGGCGCTCAAGCTGCTCGCCGAGCAGATGGAGCCCCGCGACGTGGAGTTCACGCCCGACGAGGGCGGCTCGCAGAGCAAGGCCAAGGGCGGCACGGCGGCCAAGTCCGCCAGCAAGTCGGGCACCGCGGCCAAGTCGCGCACCACGGCCGAAAAGTCGTCGGGCGCGGGCAAGTCTGGCGGCACGGCGGCCAAGAAGGCGCCGGCTTCGCGGGCCAAGGCCAAGTCCTGATCACGCCACAGGCGTGATTCGGGGTGGATGAAAAGAGCCCTTCTCCGCATCGCGGAGGAGGGCTCTTTTTCGCAGGATCCGAGACATCCGCACGGAAAGGGGAGAACAGCGATTCGTGTGTTCCGGAGGTGTGGCGCGGCGGCGGGCAGCCCTCACCCCCCGGCCCCCTCTCCCGCAAGCGGGAGAGGGGGAGACCTCAGCGCGAGCGCCGGCTGCGGCGCGGGTCGGCGGCTTCCGCCCGGCGGTTGAAACCGCGCCTCGAAAGACACGAAGTCCGCCTCCGCGGATGGCAATCTCGGCGCGGAGGCCTATGCAGTTGAAGCCCCGAACGGGGCGCGAATAGCGCTGTGTCGGGGGTTCCCGCTTCTGGAGCGGCGGATTCATTCGCTCCAGATAGTCGCCGCTGCGTCCAACTTCGCTGCGCACCGAACCATTCGCCCCGACTGCCCTCCCCCGGTACCGCCCGCGTCGGCATCGGAACGTCCGCCTCGACAATCCTCCCCCGGGTTTTCAGGGGAGGATGGGCCGGTGGTGCCGGCCCGGGTTGGAGGCGCGTGCAGTCCGCCGTCCCTGATCCTACTTCGCGTTGACGGGCTGCGGGTCCGTGGCGCGCAGGCGGCTCAGGTACTCGCGGACGCGCTTGGCGTTCTCGCCCACGTCGCCGCGGCCCACGCGCGACTTGCTGCGCACGTCCACGCGCGAAATCCCCGACCCGCTCGTCACCCGGATCACCACGTCGTCCTTGAACCCGAACCACGCCGTGGTGGCCGTCGCCTCGATGCGCCCTTCCCGCCGCGACTGATCCACCAGCTCCCATCCCATCTCCCGCGCCGTGACCAGGGCGTTCACGAACGCGCTGTCCACCGGCATGGCCAGCATCAGCGGCTGGATGTCGGGATACGCCTTGTACTGGATGCGCGAGATGGAATCACCCAGGTACTCCACCGGATTCGGCGCGTCCTTGCGCAGCGGCGCGATGGCCACGAACGCCGGCGGATTGCGGAAATCGGTGGTGATGTCGTGAATGGGCGGAAACTCGCCCGCGCCGCGCCGCCAGTTCCACGGCAGCAGAAACACGATGGCGCCGATCACCAGCGCGACCACGGAAAGCACCAATCCGCGCCGGCGCCCCGCGATCAGCGCCGCGATGGCGGCCAGCACCGCCGCGATCCCCACGTACGCCGCCCAGCCCATCAGCCGGAAGCTGAAGCGGAAGTCCCACAGCCCGAACCGCGCGCCGGGGCCGGTAAGGAACAGCATCAGCGCGGCCAGCAGCGCCAGGCCCAGCGCGACGTACGCGAGGGTGTTGCGTGCGGGTACGCGTTCCACGTCCAGATCAGCCATGCATCTTCTTCCGTCGTGAGTTTCTGAACTTCTTGATGGCGATGGGCAGCAGGCTCAGCGTGCCCAGCAGCCCCAGCGCCAGCAGCGTCTGCGCGCTCAGCAGGTCGCCGGCGGATTCGATGCTGGCCAGCGACTCGCCCAGATTGGTGAACACGAAGCTGCCCGGCAGAATTCCGATGGCCGTGGCCACGATGAACACCCGCACGCGCACCGGGGTGAACGCGGGCACCAGGTTCATCAGCCAGAACGGAAACAGCGGGACCAGCCGGGTGAACAGGATGTAGTTGAAGGCGTTTTCCTCGAACCCGCGCGAAAGCCGGGCGAGCCGCGGCCCCATCCGCTGCCGCATGGCGTCGGCGAACAGGTAGCGCGCGGAAAGAAACGCCAGCGTGGCGCCCACCGTGGCCGCCACCACGACCAGGCCGGTGCCCACCCAGCGCCCGAACAGAAAGCCCACCGCCAGCGACAGCAGCACGCCGCCGGGAAAGCTGAGCGCCGTGGCCACGGTGTAGGCCAGCAGCACGGCCAGGAACATGGCCGCGTAGTGGCGCTCGGTGTACTCGTGCAGCTCTACCCGGTGCGCCTTGAGCGTCTGAAAGCTAAGGTAATGGTGGCCGCCAAGGGCAAAAAAGGCAACCAGCCCGCCCACGATCACCGTGGCGAGCGCCGTCTTCTTCCAGCGGCGGGCGGCGCGGCGGTCCACTCGCGCCTTGGCGGGTGCGGGCGTCACCGTGCCCGCCCGCCGGCACGCGGCGAAATGCGCGAATGCACGCCCGTCGCGAGCGTTCGCGTGGCGTGCGTGCACGTACGGGGGCCGGGCGGATGCGCACGGTGCGGGCGCGGAGCGGAGCCCGGCACGCGAGAAGCGATGGTCATGGCGCGCGGGGGACGGCGCGGGGAATGCCTGTGCGGCGGTGGGGAGGGACGGAGACAATCTACCGGCGGCTGGCCCGCGCGCAAACCGCGCCCGGGCCGCGCGGCCGCTCTGCAACGGGACGCGAGGACGGGATGACGACGGAAAGCAGCGCGCGCCACCACCGGCTGGCGGAGGACCGGGGCCCGGTTCAGGTATCCGTGGTGACGGTAAGTGATTCGCGGACGATGGAAACGGACACCAACGGCCAGTGGCTGCGCGAGGCGATCGAGGCGGGCGGGCACCATCTGGCGGACTACCGGCTGATCCCGGACGAGGCGGGAGAGGTGGAGGATGCGCTGCGCGCGATGGGGTTCGGGCCGGGGCGCGTGATCATCTTCAACGGCGGCACCGGCATCGCGCCGCGCGACACGACGTTCGACGTGCTTTCGCGCGCGCTGGAAAAGCCGATTCCCGGGTTCGGCGAGCTGTTCCGGATGCTGAGCTGGGAGCAGGTGGGCGCGGCGGCCATGCTGTCACGCGCGACGGCCGGGGTGTACCGCGACCGCGTGGTGTTTTCGCTTCCCGGCAGCCCCGCCGCTGTCAGGCTCGCGTGGGAAAAGCTGATCGAGCCGGAACTGCAGCACCTTGCGTGGCTGGTGCATCGGTAGAGGGGCGGTAGGCGGAGATCACGGGCGCCCCCCACCCGGGCTCGTACTACTCGCCCACCCTCCCCCAAAAAAGACTGGGGGAGGGTTGAGGCGGGGCGGATAGTTCGGCGCGTGCAGCGGAGTTGGGCGCGGCGGCGAGTATCTGGAGCGAATGAATCCGCCGCTCCAGAAGCGGGAACCCCCGACACGACGCCCGCAGGCGCCGTTCGGGGCTTCAACTGCATGGGGATTACAACCAGATACCGCCGCCGCAGTCTGCGAAGGCAGACTTCGTGTTTTTCGAGGTGCGGTTTCAACCGCCGGAGGATGAGCCGCCGCTCGCCCCATAATCTCTGCCGCACAAATCTGGTGTGTGCTCCCTCTCCCACGTCTGTTTGTGGGAGAGGGTCGTCGTGCGCAGCACGCGGGGTGAGGGCCACCACGGCACCGTGCACCACCGCTCCCCATCCGTTCCCGATCCTCCCCATCCGATCGCGTCCGCAAACCCCCGCCCACGCCCCAAAAACCGCGCTTGGGAAGGCGCACTCACGCACTCCCGCACCCCGCACTCACGCACTTCGTTTCCCCTCGCCCGCGCCTTGCATATCCTGTGTCGAACGTATCAGCCTGAACCCCGTGCCGGCGCCGCCGGCGTGCCCCATCCCGTCGCCCGAGATCTGTCCATGCGCAAGCCGCTTCTGCTGGCCTCCGCCGCCGCCCTGGTCCTGGGCACGGCGGCGTGCCCCATCGCCCGTCAGGACTCGTATCCTCTCCCGCAGTGGAATTCGTCGCTGCTCATCAGCCCCGAGCGGCTCTCCGGCCGCCTGGACGATCCGCGCACCGTGGTGGTGCACGTGGGCCGCGACCGCGCCTCGTACGACGCCGGGCACATTCCCGGCGCGCGGTTCCTGGCGCTTTCGTCCATCTCCGCGGGGGACGGCGCTCTTCCCGACGCGGCCGCGCTGGAGACGGTGCTGGAAGGCGTGGGCATCTCCGACAACTCTCGCGTGGTCCTCTACGGCGACATGCAGGGAATGCTGGCGGCGCGTGCCTTCTTCATCCTCGACTACGCCGGCCACCAGGAGCACGCGCTGCTGGACGGCGGGCTGGAGCGCTGGCGGGCGGACAACCGGCCGGTGAGCACGGAAGCCGCCACGGGGTCGACGGGCACGCTGACGGTGCGCCCGCGCCCGCAGCTGGTGGTGGACGCGGCCTGGGTCAACCAGCACCGCGCCGACAGCACTGTGGTGCTCATCGACGCGCGGCCGCCCGAGGAGTTCAGCGGCGCCACGCCGGGCGAGGGCGTCACCCGCGCGGGGCACATTCCCGGCGCGTACAACATCCCGTCACGCACGGCGTTCGTGTCGGAAACGGATCTGCGCCTGCGCTCGCCCGAGGTGCTGGCCTCCCGCTTCACCCTGGCCGACGCCGCGCAGCGCGACACCGTGGTGGTGTACGGCCGCACCGCCGAGCAGGCCAGCATGCTGTACTTCGTGGCCCGCTACCTGGAGCGCACCGTGCGCCTGTACGACGCCTCGTTCACCGACTGGAGCCGCCGGGGCGAAGACTTTCCGGTGGAGCGCTGAGGGAAGGATGATGACGGAATCCAAGGCCATGGTCGCCTGCAACCACTGCGGCCGTCTGAACCGGGTGGACCTGGGGCGCGCCGCGGACGGACCGCGCTGCGGCTCGTGCAAGCAGGCCATCGCGCTGGACCACCCGATGTACCTGAGCGACGCCACCTTCGACCGCGTGGTGGCGGATTCGCCCGTGCCCATCGTGGTGGACTTCTACGCCGACTGGTGCGGGCCCTGCAAGGTCATGGCGCCGGTGCTGGACATGGCCGCGCGCGAGCGGATGGGGACGGTGCTGGTGGCCAAGGTGGATACGGACCGCAATCCGGGCGTGTCCACGCGGTTCGGCATCCGCTCCATCCCCACGCTGATCGTGTTTCGCGGAGGCGCCGAAAAGGCCCGCGAGCTGGGCGCCATTCCGCGCGGCCGGCTGAACGCCCTGATCGATTCGGCGCTCACCTGACCAGCGGAATGCACGTACGCGTGGCCGGAACCGGGCGCTACCTGCCCGGCCGGGTGCTCGACAACAGGGAGCTGGCCGCGCTGGCCGGCGTTTCGGAAGAGTGGATCGTACGCCGCACCGGCATTCACCAGCGCCGGTGCGCCGCGGAGGGCGAAGGGGTTTCCGCGATGGCGGTTCCCGCGGCGCGCGCCGCGCTGAAGGCCGCCGGGCTGCCCGCGGAGGCGCTGGACGTCATCATCCTCGCCACCACTACGCCAGACCACCTTACGCCCCCCTCCGCCTGCGAGCTGCAGGCGGAACTGGGGGCGTTCGGCGCCGCGTCGTTCGACGTGGAGGCGGGGTTCGCGGGATGGCTGTACGCGCTGGTGCTGGGCGAGTCGCTGCTGCGCGCGGGGACCGGGAAGGCGGCGCTGATCGTGGGCGTGGAGAAGCTGTCGACCATCACGGACCGCGCGGACCCGTCCACCGGGCCGCTGTTCGGGGACGGCGCCGGGGCCGTCGTCCTCACGCGCGGCGAGGGGCCGCTGGGCATCCTCAGCACCTCGTGGTGGGCGGATGGACGGCTGGCGGACGCGCTGCAGCGGCCCGCGGGCGGCGCGCTGCGTCCGTTCGACGCGGCGGTGCTTTTCGAGGGCGCGCACCTGCTGCGGATGGAGGGATCGCGGCTGTTCAAGGCCGCGGTGCGCACGATGGCGCAGCAGGCGTACGCGGCGCTGGAGCGGGCGGGGCTGTCCATCGCCGACATCGGGCTGGTGATTCCGCACCAGGCCAACCTGCGCATCATCGAGGGGCTGATCCGCGAGATGGAGCTGGATCCGGCACGCGTGCTGGTGAACATCCACCGCTACGGCAACACCGGCTCGGCCACCATCCCCATCGCGCTGGACGAGGCCGTGCGCTCCGGCCGCGCCGTCGGCCCGCTGCTGCTTGTCAGCTTCGGCGCGGGCGCGACGGCCGGCGCCGCCGTCCTGGGATGAAGTGATCGCCGGGCGGAGATGGCTGATCGGGCGTGGGCGCTCGGATGTCCATCGTGGCGGATGATGCACGTCTCCGGCGTCCACGACCACCTGGGTCCTCGACAAAGCGCCTCCGGGACAGACGTCCCGGAGGCGCTCGTTCGCTCGCGGAGAGCGGAATCTCGAAGGACCGGGTCAGCCGGCGGAGGCGGGGCTCAGGTCGATGTCGAACGACAGTTCCGTGTCCGTGGCCAGCGACGTGGCGACGGAGCAGTACTTGTCGAACGAGAGCTGGGCGGCGCGCTCCACGTGCTCGCGCGGCGAATCCACCGCGACGTGAAAGGTGAGCCGCGCCTGGGTCACACGGCGCGGCGGCGATTCCGCGCGGGAAAACTGGACGGAGACGCGCATGGAGGACGGTGGGGTGCGGCGCTTTTCCAGGTAGTCCACCACGTCAATGGCGGAGCACGACGCCAGCGCGATGATCAGCGTGTCGACGGGGCTGGGCGCCGCCTGCCGCTCGCCGTCCACCACGAGCGTGGGGCCGCCGGCGGGACCGCCGCGGTAGCGCATTCCGCCCTCCCACGTGACCTCGATCGGGTACTCCACCGGCACTCCCTGAGGCATCTGCGACTCCGTCGTTGGCATGGGTTGATGCTTCGCTGGACGGGATGGTAGACGATCCCCGGACCGTCGTCCAGTGGGATCGCTGCGGGCGGGCTTCACAGGCGGCCCCCACCCGGGCTCGTACTACTCGCCCACCCTCCCCCAAAACGGACTGGGGGAGGGTTGATGGCGGGGCGGAGGGATCGGTGCGGGACGAAGAGTATCGTCCTGCGCAAAGTCTGTTGAGCGAATGAATCCGCCGCTCAACAAGCGGGAAGCCCCGACTCCCGGCCGCTGGCGCGTCCAGGCTCGGGGCTTCAACTGCGTGCAGGTCGCACACGATACTGGGGTGTGCTCCCTCTCCCACATCCGTTCGTGGGAGAGGGTCGTCGTGCGCAGCACGCGGGGTGAGGGCCACAGCCGACGGACGCGCACCGATCTTTAACATCCACCGAACAGCCCGGCCACTCCCGCGGAACCAGCCGCCTCCACACGCCCCGCTCTGGACGGGAAAGGCGTGGTGGCGGTATCGTCAGCGCCAGCGCAGCATGATGCACCGCGGGCGGAAACCGGTCCGCCGCGCGTTCCCCCTCTGCCTACCACGGCCCTGCATGGCGAATACGGCAACCACCCCGGAAGCAGCCATCCGGCAGAACTGGGAGCGGCTCAGCGGCCGCCCCGGCGGCAAGGCGATGTTCAGCTGGATGCTGGGGCGAATCGTGCCCTACACCGGCTCCATGGGCGCACGGGTAGAGGAACTGCGCCCCGGCTACGCACGCGCCACGCTGCGCGACCGCCGCCGCGTGCGCAACCATCTGCGCTCCGTGCACGCCATCGCCATGATGAACCTGGCCGAGCTCAGCACCGGTCTGGCCCTGAACTTTGGAATGCGGCCGGACGCGCGCTCCATCCTCAAGGGGCTGTCCATCGAATACACCAAGAAGGCGCGCGGCACGCTGACCGCCGAAGCCAACGCGCCCGTGCTGGAAAGCAACGAGGAGCGTGAGATCGAGGTCGTCACCAGCATCCGCGACCAGGCGGGCGACGTGGTGGCCACCGCCGTCGCCAAATGGCTGGTGGGACCCCGCAGGTAATCCTGCGGCCTGTGACGGAAAAACGCCCCCGGCGCGCCTGCTGCGCCGGGGGCGTTCGTTCATCCGAAAAGAAGCGCGGGCTACATCATGAACGCGGTCGCCAGCCCCACGCCCAGCATCTCGAACAGCATGATCACCATGTAGGTGGACACCAGCACCCCGTATTTCATCAGCGTTCGCATCCACCCCTGGCCGTAGACGCGCTTCATGGCCCAGTACAGGTAGATGGCAAACCACAGCTGCAGCACCGGGTTCAGCCACGTCCACGGGGCCAGGAGCATGGCGGTGAACAGCAGGAACGCAAAGCCGTGCACGTGCAGCGCAAAGACGAAGTGCTCCACGTAGAACCGCTTTCGCCGAAAGTACAGCACCTTGAGGATCATGGCGAACACGGGCATCAGCAGAAACACGCCGGTGGGCAGGTTCTGCAGAAACTCGCGCATGGCCAGGCGAAGCACTTCTTCCGTCGGCATGGCTTCCAGCCGCGCTTCGGTGGCCAGCATGTGCCGGTTGAGCGGCTTCAGCAGCGCCGGCACCTGGGTGGTGTCCTTGACGGCCAAGTTGAGCTGCGGGCCGTTGCGGGTGCTCCGCACTCCCGCCAGTCCCTCGTCGTCTTCATCGCCATCCGCCGGCGCGGCGGCGGCGGCCGTGGCGGGGCGGCGGACGGAGCGGCCGGCCAGGCGCAGCGAATCAGCCTTGTGCGCCGCGGCGATGGAATCTTCCGCCTGCGCCTTGAGCCGGGCCTCGCGCGTCTGGTCGGCGATGCGGTCCACGTTCAGCACCCACGGCAGAACGATGAAAAACAGCAGGGACGCGACCAGGTAGATGCGAAACGGCGGGATGTAGCGCACGATGCGCCCCTGCACGTATTCCGACGTCAGGTGCCCGGGGCGGAACAGCAGCGCGCCCATGGTGCGCGGGAGGGCGGAGTTCAGCGAAAGCTGGTCATCCAGCACCTCCATCATCATGCGGCGCAGCGAGACGCGCACGTCCGCCTTCCGCTGCCCGCAATTGGGGCAGAAGTTGCCCGACACCGCGTTGCCGCAGTTCAGGCAGGGCCGGTCCGGCGTGCGCCGCGTGTCGGGCGACCACCAGCGGTTGCGCACCGCTGTCCGGGGGCGGGCGGGCGCGGGTTCGGAAAGCGGGGGCGCGGCGGTGTCCAGCCCGCCGGACGAGGCGTGCGGGCCGGGGTCCTGTCGGGGTGGATGGATGGGGTCGGACATGGGGGTGCGGGTCCCGGCGGGAGAGGTGGGGCCGGCGCGGTGTTCAACTGCGCAAACAGACGGATAAACGTAGGCATTCGCGCCTCGCCCGCCAAGCCCGTCCCAGCCCTCCGCGGCCCGCGTGCGGCGTCCATCCGCCAGATTTCCCGGTTGATCAGCGGATCGTTACCTGGTCGATGAACGTCCGTGCCCGATAGACGGCCGTGCGCGGTCGGCGCCGGCCCGACGGGAGAACCGACGCTCCGCACCTTTCGTCCGTGCCGCTGCCCTGCGCGCGACCGAGCTTGCTCAACCGCGAAAGCGAGCCCTCTCCCGAACGGTCACCGGGACGACACACCGGAAGCCGTGGCCACAGTCCGCGCAGGCGGACTTCGTGCTTTTCCAGCGGCGAATTCATTCGCTCCTGGATGGCGGACGCGCGGTGCTCACCGAAACGAACCAATGCCCGCCCCACAGTCCGCGCAGGCGGACTTCGCGCCGTTGTTGCCGCGACTTCAGTCGCGCCAGCCCGCCGGATTCACCCAAGCCCCCAACGCGCCCTACTCCGCCGCCGGATGGTCGTCCGGCGGAGTTTCCTGGATCCAGACGGACTTTACGTTCACGAATTCGTGGATGCCGAACTCCGCCAGTTCCCGCCCGTACCCGGACTGCTTCACCCCGCCGAACGGCAGCCGCGGATCAGACGAGACCATCGCGTTCACGAACGTCATCCCCGCCTCGATCTCCGTTACGAAGCGCGCGCGTTCCCCCTCGTCCGTGGTCCACACGCTGCTCCCCAGCCCGAAGTCCGAGTCGTTGGCCAGGCGGATGGCGTCATCCACGTCCGTGGCGCGAAACAGCAGGGCCACGGGGCCGAACACCTCTTCCCGGTACGCCGGCGCGCTTTCCGGGATGTCCGCCAGAATGGTGGGGGGATAGAAGAAGCCCGGCCCGTCCATCCTCTTTCCGCCGGTGACGAGCCGCGCGCCCGCCTCCACCGACCTGCGCACCTGCTCGTCCACCTCGTCGCGGATGCTTGCCGTGGCCAGCGGCCCGATGTCCACGCCGTCCTGCATGGGATCGCCCACGCGCAGCGCCTCCATCTCCCGCACGAAGTGCCGCTCGAACTCGTCCGCCGCGTCCTGGTGCACGATAAAGCGCTTGGCCGCGATGCACGACTGGCCGTTGTTGATGCAGCGCGCCTTGGCCGCCGTCCGCGCCGCCGCGCGCAGGTCCGCGCTGGGCATGACGATGAACGGATCGCTGCCGCCCAGCTCCAGCACCGTCTTCTTGAGATTGCGCCCGGCCCGCTCCGCCACGCTCTGCCCGGCGGGCGTGCTGCCGGTGAGCGTCGCCGCGGCCACGCGCGGGTCGTCCAGCAGGCCGCCCACCGCGTCCGAGCCGATGAGCAGCGTCTGGAACACACCCTCGGCGAATCCGGCGCGCGCGAACACGTCTTCAATGGCCAGCGCGCTCTGCGGCACATTGGACGCGTGCTTCAGCAGCCCCACGTTTCCCGCCATCAGCGCCGGCGCGGCGAAGCGGAACACCTGCCACAGCGGAAAATTCCACGGCATAATGGCCAGCACGGCGCCCAGCGGCAGAAAATGGATCTCGCCGCGCGCTTTGCCCACGTCCACAGGGCGCGGGGCCAGCATCCCCGCCGCGTGCTCCGCGTAGTGGCGGCACACCCACGCGCACTTTTCCACCTCGGCGACGGCGGACGCCAGCGTCTTGCCCATCTCCGTCGTCATCAGGCGGCCCAAACGGTCCTTATCCGCCTCCAGGATCTCGCCCGCGCGGCGCATCCGCTCGGCGCGCTCCGCCATGCTCGTGCGCCGGTGGGAGCGAAACGCGTTGGCGGCCCGCTGCAGCTTCTGCTCGATCTGCTCCGGCGTGAGCGCGTCAAAAGTCCGGAGCGTTTCCCCGGTGACGGGGCTGATGGTGGCGATGGGCATCGTTCCAAACGGCGGCCGGGAAAACGGGGACGGACTCCGCCCGCGGGGAGGAGTCCGTCCGGAAGCCGCGCGGAAGCAGCAGAATGGGTGCCGCGCGTCACCCGTCTGGCTGCGCGATGCGCATCCTGGTCAGCCCAGCCCCGCGTCCTCGGCGATGAGGCGGGCGGCGGAGGCCCAGTCGTGGTCGCCGCGGCCGCGCGCCACGCCGCCCAGAAAGCGGTCGTGCAGAATACCGGCGACGGGCATGGGCACCTGCGCGGCCTCGGCGGCGGCCTGCACCAGCCGCACGTCCTTGAGCCCCAGCCGCATGCGGAAGCCAGGCGGGTCGAAGTCATCCCCCGCGATCAGCCTGGCGTAGCCGGGAAAGATGGGCGAGCCCAGCACCGTTCCCGACAGCACTTCGTTCAGCACCGCGGGCTCCACCCCCGACTTGCGGGCCAGCGCGAACGTTTCGCCCAGGCACTCGATCATGGACGCAATCAGAAAGTTGCCGCAGAGCTTGATGACGTGCGCGGCGGACGGCTCAGCCCCGGCGTAAAAAGTCTGCGCGGCGAGCGCGTCAAAGAGCGGCCGGCAGCGCTCCACCGCCTCCGCGGCGCCGGACGCCACGATCTTGAGGCGCCGCTCCGCCGCCGCGTCCGGCCGCCCGAAGTCGGGAGCGGCCACGTATGCCTGCCCGCGTTCCCCGTGCAGCCGCGCCAGTTCCGACGAGAGCGCCACGCTGATGGTGCTCATGCACACGTGCACCGCGCCGTCCTCCAGCGCGTCCAGCAGCCCGCCGCGCACGACCGCCTCCACCGCCGCGTCGTCCGCGAGCATGGTGATGGCCGCGTCCGCGCCCCGCACCGCCTGCGCCACGCTTTCCGCCACCCCGGCGCCATCCGCCGCGAGCGCATCGGCGGCGGCGCGGGTGCGGTTCCACGCCACGAGCGTGTGCCCGGGGGCGATCAGGTTGCGGGCCATCGGCGCGCCCATGGCACCCATCCCCAGAAACGCGATCCTCATCGTCATCCATCCCGTCGAAAGTTGCCCGGCGGAGACTGCAATCCGCCCGCCGCCGCGGTCCCATCAGTGGATCCTTCCATCAGTGGATCCTTCCATCAGTGGATCCTTCCATCAGCGGATCAATCCATCGCCGGATCATCCATTGTCGATCATCTATGCGTCGGTCATCCGTCGATCCCGTTGATCCCCTCCGTCGTCCACTCATCCCGGCATCCCGATCGTCCCATCATCCCCATCATCCGAAAAAAAAGGCGGGCACCCGCAGGCGCCCGCCCATCCACCGAATCTCCCCGCGACCTCCGCGAACCCCCGCGGCCTCCGCGTGAGATCCGTTTCCGTTCATCCCCCGCCCATTCCCGCCAGCGGCCGGGCGAGAAACAGATCCATCTCCTCGCCGCTCATGGGCCGCGCGACCAGATAGCCCTGCACCGCGTCGCACCCCTGCTCGCGCAGAAAGGCGAGCTGTCCCGCGGTCTCCACGCCCTCGCCGATCACCACCAGCCCCAGCCGGTGCGCCATCGCCACGATCGCGGCCACGATTTCCGCGTCGCCGCCGCGCTCCTCCACCTGCGCCACGAACCCGCGGTCCACCTTGAGCGTGTCGATGGGAAAGCGCCGCAGGTACTCGAACGACGAGTATCCCGTGCCGAAGTCGTCGATGGAAATGCGCACGCCGGCGTCCTTGAGCGCGCGCAGCACGGCCTCGGTCGCCGCGACGTCCTCCATCGCCATGCTTTCGGTGATCTCAAGCTCCAGCCGCCCCGGCGCCAGCCCCGCGTCCGCCAGCGCGCCGGTGATGGTGCACGGCAGATCCGGCTCCAGAAACTGCCGCGCGCTCAGGTTCACCATCACCCGCGGCGCGCCCTCGCCGGAGGTGGCCGGCCACGCCGCCGCCCGCGCGCACGCCGTACGCAGCGCCCACGCGCCGATGGGGACGATGAGCCCCGCCGCCTCGGCCACGGCCAGAAACTCGGACGGCGCCAGCAGCCCGCGGCGGGGATGCCGCCACCGCAGCAGCGCCTCTACCCCCCAGACCCGCCCCGAGCCCACGTCCACCACCGGCTGGTACACCAGAACCAGCTGGTCCTCCGCCAGCGCGCGGCGCAGTTCGGTTTCCGTTTCCAGCCGTTCGCGCGCCTGCCGGTGCATCTCGGGCGTGAAAAAGGCGACGCCCCCGATGCGCTCGGCCTTGGCGCGGTACATGGCCAAGTCCGCCTGCCGCACCAGCGCGTCCGCGTCCACCCCGTCCGCCGGCGCCACGCTGATCCCCGCGGAGGCGGTGACGAACAGCTCGTGCCCGGCGATCAGAAACGGCGCCCGCAGCGTGTCCAGCGCCCGCCGAACCGCCGCGCCGCACTCCGCCCCGTCCGCCACGCCGGGAAGGACGAGGACGAACTCGTCGCCGCCCAGCCGCGACACCGTGGCCTCGTCCGGCACCGCCAGGCGAAGGCGCGACCCAGCCTGCCGCAGCAGATCATCCCCCGCGGCGTGGCCCAGCGAGTCGTTGATGACCTTGAAGCGGTCCAGATCCAGAAAGGCGACGCCCACGCCCCCGTCCCCCGACAGGGAAGCGCGCAGCCGCTGGCGCAGCAGGCGGCGGTTGGGGAGCCCGGTGAGCGGATCGTGAAAGGCGAGGCGCTCCGCGTCCGCCGCGCTGCGCAGCGCCCCCGCCCGCTGCTGCTCCAGCAGGATCATCACCATCCCAAGGCCGATGATCCACTGCAGCAGAAAGTCCACCGTCCCCAGCACCCCGGTCCACGACGCCGGCTCGCTCCGTCCCAGCCCGGCGATGGACAGCCCGCCGTACACAGCCTGCTGCGCCGCGAGCAGGACGAAGCCGGTAGCCGCCATCCGCCGCCCCGCCCGCCGCTCGTCGCCGCCGGAGGGCCACGCCAGCCGCGCCGAGGCCAGCAGCCCGCACATCAGCACCAGCGACCGCACGCCGACGCGCATGAAGTGCCGCTGCGCCGCGGCTTCCCTGGGCGCCACGTACGCCAGCGTGCACGCCAGCGCCACCGCCACGGCCGCCCCCGCCAGGACGCGCATGCGCCGCGCGGGAAGGGTGCGCCCGGTGTGAACTTCCCAGCTTCCCGCCACCAGCCACACCACCTGCAGGTACGCACCGGTCAGGCTGGCGAGGGTGAGCGACAGCCGCAGCGGGTGCGTGGCGGGAAGGCGCAGCGCGGTGATGACGGCGGCGCTGCCGGCCAGGTACACCATCAGCGCCAGCCACGACCACGCCCAGTGGCGCGTCCACGCGTGCTCGTCGCGGCGGTGAAAGCCCAGCAGAAGCAGCCCCAGCACCAGCGCGCCCACCGCCTGCGCAAGGTTGCCGACGATGACGTAACCGGCGATGTCGGGCATGAAGGGGGGCCGGACGGCCCGGGGGGAGGGGATGGAGTGCGCCCCGGCGGCCGCGAACGGCCGCCGGGGCGCGGATGGGTCAGGAGGCCGGGCGGGCCGCCGCGGTGGCCAGTTCCCGCAGCTGGTGCACCACCAGCGCGTAGGCCGCCAGCGGAACGCCGCCGCCGCGCACCTCGCCCAGCAGCTCCCGCAGCGCACGGGCCGCGCGCGGGTGCGCCCCCTCCACCGCGGCCAGCGCCGGGGCGGTCTGCCCGTCCGCGGCGCGCGCCAGCACCGCCTGCACCAGGTCGCGCTGGGCGCGCTGCACGTCGTCCGTCAGCGCCTGGGCAAAGCGGCGCTCCCACGGGTCGCGCCCGGCGGCCTCGCGCACCGCCTCGCGCAGCCGCGCCGTGGCGAACCGCTCCGAGACCGCGTAGAAGGCCGACGCCGCCCGCAGCTCGTCCGTCGAGGCGCGGCGCGACACCTCCACGATCTCCAGCAACTGGGGAAGAAAGCGCAGGGTGATGAGGCGTTCGGCCAGCCCGCGCTCCACGCCCATGTCCTGCAGCTCACCCAGCCGCTTCAGGAACAGGGTGCGGTCTTCGCCGCTCACCACGCGGGCAAAGCCGCCGCGCACCACCGCCAGCCCGCTGCGCGCGTCGCCGATCAGCCCGTCCGTCGCCGCGCCGGTGCCCACGTTGGCCAGAATCCACAGCGTGGTGCTTTCCAGCACCCGCGACAGCCCCATCAGCCAGCGGTAGATGGTCTCCGACGGATACACCCCTTCCACCTGCGCCAGGTCGGCGCGGATCTCCGGGGTGCCGCTGATGCGGCTGGCCACCACCCAGGCGCGGACGATCTCGGGAACGCCGTGCCCCGTGTCGCGCATGGCGCGGTGCAGAAAGGCGCTCCCCATCAGGTCCACCAGGTCGTTCACCAGCTGCGTGGTGATGATTTCCCGCCGCAGGCGGTGCGCGCGCAGCCGGTCCGGCCCCGCCACCTCCACCGCGCGCGGCGGAAAGTAGTTCACCAGGTACGACTCCATCGCGGGGTCGTCGGGCACCGTGCTGGCCAGCAGCTGCGCCTTGGCGAACATCTTGGCGTGCGCCAGCAGCACGGCCAGCGTGGGGCGCGAAAGCCCGGCCGCGTCGGCGCGGCGCTCCGCCAGCGTTTCCGCCGTGGGAATCCCCTCGGCGTCGCGGTTCAGCAGGCGGTCGCGCTCCAGCGTGGTGATGAGCGCGGCGTGGTCGTCCAGCGCCTCGCGGCTGCGGCGCTCGTCCAGCGACACGGCCAGCGACTGGCTGACGTTGTCGTGCAGCACCAGCTGGTTGACGTCGTCCGTCATGTCGCGCAGCACCCCGTTGCGCCCGGCCTCGTCCAGCTCGCCGTCGTTCATCACGGCGTTCAGCAGGATCTTGAGGTTCACCTCGTGGTCCGACATGTCCACGCCGGCCGAGTTGTCGAGCGCGTCGGTGTTGATGCGCCCGCCCAGCCGGTCAAAGGCCACGCGCGCCCGCTGCGTGAGCCCCAGGTTGCCGCCCTCGCCCATCACCTTGCAGCGCAGCTGGTCGGCGTTCACCCGCACCGGGTCGTTGGTGGGGTCGCCCACGTCGGCGTGCGTTTCCTCCGTGTCCTTCACGTAGGTGCCGATGCCGCCGTTCCACAGCAGCTCCACCGGCGCCGTGAGCACCGCGCGGATCAGCGACTCGCCGTCCAGCGTGGCCACGTCGTCGGCCAGCCCCAGCGCGCGGCGCGCCTCGGGGGTGATCTGCACCTCCTTGGTGCCGCGGGGGACCAGGATGGCGCCGGGGCTCAGCAGCGCGCGGTCGTAGTCTTCCCAGCTGCTGCGCGGCAGGGCGAACATCCGCCGGCGCTCGGCGAAGCTGGCCGCCGGGTCCGGATCGGGGTCGATGAAGATGTGGCGGTGGTCAAAGGCGGCGATCAGCCGGATCTTCTCGGAAAGGAGCATCCCGTTGCCGAACACGTCGCCGCTCATGTCGCCCACGCCCGCGACGGTGAACGGCTCCTTCTGGATGTCCTTGCCCATTTCGCGGAAGTGGCGCTTGACGCACTCCCAGCCGCCGCGGGCGGTGATCCCCTCCACCTTGTGGTCGTAGCCGTTGCTGCCGCCCGAAGCGAACGCGTCGCCCAGCCAGAAGCCGTACTCCGCCGACACCCCGTTAGCCACGTCGGACAGGTGCGCCGTCCCCTTGTCCGCCGCGACCACGAGGTAGGGATCGTCCCCGTCATGACGGACCACGCCCTGGGGAGGGACGACCTTGCCCTCCACCAGGTTGTCGGTGATGTCCAGCAGCCCGCGCATGAGGGTGCGGTATTGGTCCGCCGCCTCCGCCGCCATCGCCTCGCGGTCGGCGAAGGTCTTGCGCGTGATGAAGCCGCCCTTGCTGCCGTTGGGGACGATGACCGCGTTCTTGATCATCTGCGTGGTCACCAGCCCCAGGATTTCCTTGCGGAAGTCGTCCGGCCGGTCGCTCCAGCGGATACCGCCGCGCGACACGGGGGCGCCGCGCAGGTGAATGCCCTCCATGCGCGCGCTGTGCACGAACACCTCGTACAGCAGCCGCGTGCGCTTCAGTTCGTCCACGTCCGCCGAGCGCACCTTGAACGAGATGTAGGGCACGCCGCCGCTGCGGGCCGCCGGGTCCGCCCCGCCGTGGCGGAAGTAGTTCGTGCGCACCGTTCCGCTGATGAGCGCCAGCAGCCGGCGCAGCGCGCGGTCGTCCGCCAGCGAGCTCACCTTTTCCAGCTCCGCGGCCAGCCGGGCGCGCACGCCGCCCTCGTCGCCGCCGGGCGCGCCGAAGCGCACGCGGAACAGCTCCACCAGCCCGTTGGCCACCGCCGGGTAGGCCGCCAGCGCGCGGGAAACGGCGATGCGCGAGGGGATGGCGCCCACCTGAAAGGCGTACTCGGCGTAGGCGCGCAGCAGGTCCGCCTCGCGCCAGCGCAGGCCGGCGGCCAGGACCAGGCCGTTGAACGGGTCTTCCACCGCGTCGCCCGCCCGCACGGCCAGCAGCGCCTCCGCCAGCGGGGGCGCCAGCGCGTCGGGGATGGGGGTGCCTTCGCGGGTCTGCACGGCAAAGGAGTAGATCATGACTTCGGGCACCTCGGCGCCGCGCACGGCAAAGGTGTCCACCTCGATGACGCGGATGCGCGCGTCTTCCAGGATCGGCATGAAGTCGGAAAGCACCAGCCGCTCGCCCGACAGGTACAGCTTGAGGACGGAGCTGCCCTGCGGCGCGGCCTCGCCCGGAAGCGGCTGGCGCAGGTGCAGGGCCACCTTTTCGCCCCGCGTGCGCATGGCTTCCACGTGCAGCACATCGTGCATGGCGGCGCTGGGGGCGTTGGCGGCGCGGTACTCCGCGCTGAACGCCACGGCGTAGGCGCGCCCCAGCCGGGCCGCGTCGCCCGCGTCCACCTCGTCGCGCAGCGACTCCTCCAGCCGGTCGCCCCAGGAGCGCAGCAGAACGCCGATCTCCCGCTCCAGCGTGCGTGCGTCCGGCAGCGGCTGGCCGCCGGGGGTGGCGATGTAGAAGTGCAGGCGGGCCTGGTCGCCGGCCGCCATCGCCAGATAGTAGTTGACCACGGTGCCGCCCAGCCGCTCGGCCAAGCGGTCGCCGATGGACTGGCGCACCTCCGCGCTGAACTTGCCGCGGGGAAGAATGACCATCACCGCCGCCTCGTCGCGCAGCTCTTCGGCGCGCACCACCACGCGCACCTCTTCGGTGAAGAGCGAGCCCAGCGCGGCCTGCACCTCGGCCTGCAGCTGCTCCACCGACGCCTCGAAGAGCTCGTCCTTGGGCATCGTGTTGACGATGCTGACGATCTCCTTGTAGTCGTGCCCGCCCGGGAGGGAGCCGGACTCGCGCAGCACGCGGTCCAGCTTGCCGCGCAGCAGCGGGATTTCGCCCGTGGCGGCGCTGTACGCCTGCGAGGTAAAGAGGCCCAGAAAGCGCCGCTCGCCGGTAATGCGCCCCGCGCCGTCCATCGTCTTTACGCCCACGTAGTCCATCCGCGCGCGGCGGTGCACGGTGGATTCCGCGTTGGCCTTGCTGACGATGAGCACCGGCCCGCCCGTGACGCGCGCCCGCAGTTCCGGCGGAAGCTGGCCCACGGGGACCGGGGTGGCGTAGCTGCTGTGCTCCGGGTTGCGCAGAATGCCCAGCCCGGTGTCGCGGCGAATGCTGAGCATGGCCCCGTCGCCGTCGCCCGACATCACGTACTCGCGAAAGCCCAGAAAGACGAAGTTGCCGTCGCCCAGCCAGCGGAGGAACTCGGCCTGCTCGGCGAACTCCGCCGCGCGGGCGGGGAAGGCGGCGCCGTAGCTGGCCACCAGCGAGGCGGTGTCTTCCAGCGCTTCCACCATGCGGGGAAAGTCGCTGGTGGCCTCCACCACGTCGGCCAGGCGGTCGCGGATGGCGTCGCGGATGTTGTCGCGGCGGGCGGCGTCGGGAACGCGCCCCACCTCGCAGTGCGAAAGCGCCTCCAGCGCCCCGCCTTTCTCCGGCCCCTCGAGCGCGACGATTTCCCCGGACGCGTCGCGGCGCACGGGGATGACGGGGTAGACGTAGTGCTGAATGGTGAGCCCCTGGCCGCCCAGGTACTCGCGCACCGTGTCGACGATGAAGGGGCGGTCGCCCACCTCGGCGCGGATCACGGTGACGGGGGCGTCCCACCCTTCGGCCTCGGGCTCGGTGACCTGCACGTTCACCTGGTCCGGGCGGGCGGCGCGCAGAAACTCCCACGCGCCCAGGGTGACGGCGGCCAGCTGTTCCGGGGTGCGCTCCTCCAGAAGCTGGCGCGGCACCTTGGCGAAGAAGATGCGGGCAAAGCGGCACACCAGCTCGGCGTCGGGGCGCGTGAGGCCGGCCAGGTGGTCGCAGAGCTGGTCCACCGTCACCGCGGGGGCCACGGGGGCAAGAGTCGGAGTCGGGTTGCTCATTCCAGCAGCGGTTGCAACGGGATCGGGTCAACGCCGCCGCCGGAAGGGACGGGGCAAGGGCGGCAATGTATCCCCCGGCGCTCGTGCACCGAAAGTCCGGAGAGTGCGCAACGCGCAATTGCCCCCCGACCCGGACGCGCCGTTCCGCGCCGGGTCACGGCGGCCTCCGTGGCGGCGAAAACGGACGATCTTCAGACTAAACCCAATCTCCGACGAACTTCGCTGAAAACAAAAAGCGCGGCGAGCCGCCCCGGCCCGCCGCGCCACCCCCATCCCTTCCCCCGCGTCCCTCCGCCACCCCCGCGTTCCTCCGCGAGTCCCGTGATCACCCTCCGCCGCGCGGGAACCATCGTCGATCACGATCTTCCCGCCGATCGAGAATCCCGGTCGATCAGAACGCTGCCGACCACGATCGCCCGTCGATCGGCAAGCCACGCCGATCAAGAATCTCGGTCATCGAGAACCTCCGTCGACCACGAAGCTCTGCCGATTGCGATCTTCCGTTGATCAAAAAGCTCCGTCGACCAGGAACCTTCATCGGCCGAGAATTTCTGCCGATTGCAATCAAAGGAAACGCGCGCATCGGGAACTCCGTCGATCAACTTGTTCGTCGATCCGGGAACGTCCGTGCGCTCGTGCCGATCAACGGAAATCTACGCGCCGATCGCCGCCTCCAGCAGCTGAACGTCCAGCCCTTCCGCCCGCACGCGCCGGTCGTAGTACATCACCACGGTGGCGGCCACGGAATACGGATAGGTGATGGCCGACAGCAGGGTGGAAAGCGCCTGCGAAACCGCCTGCGCCGTGAGGTTCATCCCCTCACCGATCTGCCCGACGATGGCCGTCAGCGCCAGCCCGGGAAGCGCGGCGATGATGAACGCCACCAGCAGCACCAGAAAGATTCTCATCCAGTCCCCTTCCGCCAGTTCGGTGGAGCGGCGCAGCGCGGCAAAGGGGCCCAGCCCTTCCAGCGCGACCGCGGGGATGGCGGCAAAGAGCAGCACCCACACCAGCGCCGCACCGATGATCAGCCCGAACAGCCCCAGAAACATTCCCACCAGCGTCAGCACGAACACCACCACGAGCGACACGATGCGGCGCAGGGCGGAGCCCACGGCGTCGCCGGTGCCGCTGGGCATTCCCATGTACGCGCGCCCCGCCTGCGTGGTCAGCGCGCCCAGCAGCAGCGCGGTGCACCCGCACCACGCAAAGGGGAGCGCGGTCATGAACAGGGTCCCCCACCCCGCGCTCCACACGGCGGACTGCAGCGCGGCCAGGGGCGCGTAGATGGCCAGCGCCGTGGCCAGCATGGACGCGAAGTTGCCGCGGTACAGCGCAAAGGCGCGGTCCAGGATTTCGCCCACGCTCAGCGGGCGCAGCGCGGGGGACGCAGGAGTCATGGACACGGAGAACGCGGAGAAAAGACGGAGGGGTGGAGCGGGCGCCGGGGAGGCGCCCGGTTTCTAGAAGCGGAAGTTTACACCCAGAACCGGCACGAGCGGGAGGGTGGCCACGGACTGCAGCGTCCCGGCCTCCTGGTTCTGCCCGAAGTAGCGGTAGATGAGGGCGTCGCGGCTTTCCAGCGCGTTGATCACGCGAAGGTACGGGGTGAGCGTGGCGATGCGCCCGGCCACCCGCGGGGCGAAGGTGCGGCTGAGCTCCGCGTCCAGCCGCACGAAGGGCCCGCCCCCCTGCCCGCCCAGCGGCGCGTTGGTATCCAGGTTCACCGGGTCGCTCGGCGTTCCCCCCAGCGAGCTTCCCCCGGTGATGGCGTCGGCGCCGCCGGGGCCGCCGGAGGTGTACGCCAGCCCCTCGCCGTACGCCATGCGCAGCGCCACGCGGGTGTGGCGCAGCACCGATCCGGTCACGCCCGCGCTCAGCGTCTGCCGTCCGTGGAACGGCGTGGGCGCGCTGGCGCTGTCCAGCGTGTTCCACGCCCACCCCAGCGAGTAGCCCAGCCACCCGGTGACGTCGCCCGCGCTGCGCCGCACCCACACGTCCACGCCGGAGTTGTGGGCGCCGCGCGTTCCCGGCAGCGGCAGGCCGTTGAAGTGCTTGTAGAAGCCCTCCAGCCCCAGCCGCACCCCGGCCAGAAGCTCCTGGTCCAGCACCAGCACCAGGTGGCTTCCCCCGGCCACGGCCAGCGCCACGGGAATGCGGGCCGAGTCGGCGTAGTTGCGCGGCTCCACCCCCGCCCCCAGCGGCCGCGGCGTAAGGACGTACTGGTGATAACGCCCGGCGGCCACGGTCAGCGTGGCGCGGTCCGTCACCAGCCAGGCGGCGCTGGCGCGCGGGGCCAGGGTGAACAGTCCGCCGCGGCTGTAGCCGTCGCCCCGCACCCCGCCGCGCAGCACCACGCGCGCCGACGGCTGCCAGGTGGCGTCCAGATAGGCGCCGGTGGCCGTTCCCGTGCTGCGCGCCTTGACCAGCGTGCGGAACGCCGCCGGCTCCGAGGCGTGGTGGCGCAGCCAAGTGCGGTCCAGCCCCACGCCGTAGCGCAGCCGCAGGGGCCCGGCGCGCCGCCCGAAGTCCGCCCCCAGCCGCAGCCGGTTCTGCACGGTGTTCAGCAGAAACGCGCGGCTGGTGGTGTCGCGCAGGGGCACGGTGCCGCGAAACCGTCCGCCCGCCACGGTGAACTCCGCGTCGCTGCCGTCGATCCTCCCGCGCCAGCGCAGCGAGCCCGCCTGGTTGGCCCAGCGGGCGAATGCGTCGTCGTCCGTGCGCATGGTGTCCAGCCGCACGCCCTCGCGGTTGCCGAACGCGGTAAACGCCAGCGCGCCCCCCGCCACCGGCGCGTCCAGCCGCACCATCCCGTCCGCGAAGCGGTAGGGAAAGGGCTGGCCCTCCAGCCGCGACAGGCTGTAGCCGTGCAGGGTGCGCGCGTACGCCAGGTAGCGCGCGCCGCTGGGAAGCGGCCCGTCCACCACCGCGCGGGCGCTGAGCATGTCGGCGCCGCCGCTGATGCTGTGCCGCTCGCGGTTGCCGGCGCGGGTGGTAAGGTCCATCACGTACGAAAGGCCCCCGTCGTACTGCGCGGGGGCGCCGCCCAGAAACAGCCGCGCCGAGGCGACCGCGCCAGGTTCAAAGCTTTCAATCAGCCCTCCCATGTGAAAGGGGGCGTACACCGGGGCGCCGTCCAGCAGCACCAGCTGCAGGTTGCTGGCGGATCCGCGCACGTACAGCGCCTCGCCGCCGGACTCGCTTTCCATTCCCCCCAGCCCGCCCAGCCCCGTGCCCCCCTCGTCCAGCGTGTGGTGGCCGATCACCAGCCCCACCTCCACCGCCGAGGCGGCCACGCTGTCGGGGCGCGGCTCCTCTACCCGCACCGGCGCCAGGGTGATGGGGCGGTGCTGCAGCGCCACGTCCAGCACCACCTCGCCCGCGGCGGGAACCAGCACCTGCATCTCGATGGGCGCGTGCTCCAGGTGCCGCACGCGAAACACCTGGTTGCCCGATTCCACCCGCAGCAGGTAGTTGCCCGCGCTGTCCGTCATGCCCACCATGGTGCGGCGGCGGCCCTGCGCCTCCACCACGGCCAGCGGGATGGGAAGGCCGGACGGCTCGCTCTGTACCGTACCGCGAATAACGCCCCGGGCCGTGTCCTGGGCCGGGGCGGTCGCGAGAAGGGCAAGAACGAGCGCGGAAAACATGGCGTGCCGGGGCTGCCGGAAAGCAGAGAAACGGCGTCCGGGCCCCGGTCAGGGCCCGGCGCGAAAGACCGGCTGGTCCGCGGAGCCGCTTTCGGCGGGGACGAGCGCGCGAAGCGACTCCCCGTCCTTGGCGGCGTACACGCGTCCGTTCACTTCCAGAAAGGCGCTTTCGGCGCCGGCGGGCAGCTCCACCGCCACCTCGCCCGGGCCGGCGTTCAGCACCTCGATGCGTCCCGGCGAGGTGCGGAAGCGCGCCGTGCCGGCGGCGGCGCCCGTCGCGCGCACCTGCGCCTGGGGCGCGGAGCTCAGCCGGGCGCTCACGCGCAGCTCCGGCGCGGCGCCGCTCACCACCACGCGCACCCCGCCGTCGTCGGGAAGGATGGAAACCCCCGTCGCCGGTACCTCGCGCGGCGCGGGGACCGTGGCCACCGCCGGCGCGGGGGCGGGGGCCGCGGGGGCGGGCGGGCCGGCCAGCACATTCTCCTGCACCCAGGCGCGCACGGGCGAGCCGGGAAAGGCCGCCGCCGCCACCGCCGCGCCGGCGATGGCGATCATCACCGCCGCCGCGCGCGAAAGCCCCCGGCCGGCCCGCGCCAGGGGACGCCCCGCCCGCCTGCGGCGGTGAAATTCAGCCTGCGCCCGCAGCATGGGGGCGGGTGCGTCGCCCGCGCCCAGGAGCGCCGACATCCGTTCGCCCCCCGCGCGCAGCTCGGCCATCTGCGCCGCGCACACGGGGCACGACGCAAGGTGCGCCTCGGCGGGGCCGCCGCGCCCGGCCGGCATTTCGCCGTCCAGAAGCTCCTGCAGCGTTCCCTCGTCCAGGTGTGTCATCCTTCCTCCGGTTCACCGTCATACACCGCCAGAAACCTGCGTGTTGCACGCGCCAGCAGTGTGCCTACCGATCCGGGGGCCACGGCGACCACCCGGGAAATTTCATCGTACTTGAAGCCTTCTTCGCGCATCAGCAGCATCTGCCGGTCGCGCTCCGGAATCCGGCCCAGCGCCTCGCGGACGCGCGCCACGGTGTGCTCGCGCTCCACCGCCTCGTTGGGCGCGGGGAGGGCGGCGGGCTTCCACGGCGTGGCCGTCAGAAGCCGTTCGCGGCGCTTGCGGGTGCGGGCGGAGTCGCGGAACAGGTTGGTGGCCACCGTAAACAGCCACAGCCGCGCCTCGCCGGCCGGCAGCGAGCGGCCCAGCAGCCGCACGAACGATTCCTGCGCGATGTCTTCGGCGCTGTCCGTGTCGCCGGTGAGCCGGTGCAGGTAGCGGAAGAGCGACGGATACACGTCGCGAAAGAGCGCGTCGTAGTCCGCGTCCGCGTGGGGCGCCGCCGTCATGGGCGGGGCCTGCGCCGGTGCGGCGCCATTCCGGGCGGGAGTGATGCTGCCTGGGAGCACTGGGCCGTCATGCGCGCGGGGCGGAGGTGGGCACGGGGAGCGGGCGGCCCCGCCATCCGGGCGACGCGGGTAGAACGCCGTTTGCGGTGCGATTGTGACACGCCGCCGCGCGCGCCGCAAGCGCGGATCTTGTCACGAGTGGCAAGGGGAGTGCGTTGTACGGTCCACGAGCGCCGCGCGAGGTGTTGCGCGGCTGGCCGGGCCCCGCTGAATTCCGTTCTGATGATTCGATTTCTGCCGCGCCTGGTGGCGGCATGCATGGCCCTGCTGATGGTGGCGGGGTGTGACGACGTTTCCACCACGGTGGTGTGCGAGGGGGCGATGGTGCCCTCCGTGCTGGTCAACGTGGTGGATGCGGTGCGCCAGCCACTTCCGGCCGCGGGCACCTGGGTTTCGGGCACGATGTCAGATTCGCTGCGCCACCTGCCGGGAACGGCGGAGCGCCTGGCCGCCTACGGGCCGGCCGGCGTATACGCGCTGCGCGTGCAGGCCTCCAACGGGGTGGTGTGGTTCGCCAGCAACGTGAATGTTACCCAGGGACAGTGCGGTCCGTCCACCGTCTACCTTGAGATGCTCGCGTACTGACGGCGCGCGGAAGATGAAAGAGCGTGCCCGGTTCGGCGAAAGCCGGGCCGGGCACGTCTTCGTTCAGGCCGCGGCGGGGTGCGCGGCGTAGCCTTCGTCGCGTACGGCCTCCGCGATCTGCTCCGGCTGCACGGCCGCGGGGTCGTACTCCACCCGCGCCGATCCAATCTTCACCTCTTCCACCCGCACGCCCTGCATTCCCGCCAGCGCGCCACGCACGGCGGCCACGCAGTGGCCGCAGGTCATTCCTTCAATCTCGATCGAGAGCGATTGCATCTTCACGTCTCCGGCTGTTGATGAACGTCCGCCGGATGAATCTGCATACCCCCTGCCCCTATGTCAATCGGTCGATGACGATCCGTGCGGCGGGTGGATTCCGCACGTGTCGCGGCGTTCCCGCCCGCCCCGGGGTCGGTCAACAGACGCGCGGCGGGTGTTCCGGCGTACGGCTCCGCCGCGCACCGATCGATGCCTCTCCCCGAAAACGCGGAACACTCAGCGCGGGCGCAACCCCCGGCACCGTCATCCCCGCTCGTCGCGAGCGGCATCAGCCCGCGCTTACGATGGGAGGACCGGCCGATGACCAGCCGCCGTCCATCTTTCCCCGATCGCCTTCCGTCCCCGCTGCCCGCCATCCACCTTCGATGACGTTGGACCGGGCCGAGGGTCACTGCCCGGAGAACCGGGGCGCAGGCGCACGCCGCTGCCGATCACGCGTTTCGCTTTTGATGGAAGACGGCAATTCGGGAAGGACACCGATGAGTTCCACCGCGCCGATCGGCATCCTGATCAGCGGCGGAGAGGCCCGTGAACGCGGCGAGAGCGGCGCCGGGACATCGGCGCCGCTCTCGCGTTTGGGATCGGAGGTGACGGAATGGGATCCGTCGGCCACTGTCACTGCCAGCGGAACAGGCGGACGGAAAGCAGAAAGGTCACTACCATCCACGCGGCCAGGATCGCCAGGTCGCCCGCGTAGCCGCTGAACCCCAGGCCGTCGTTGTAGACGGCGCGCAGGGCGTTGTTCATGGCCGTCAGCGGCAGCGCCTGAATCAGCGGCTGCACCACATCCGGGTAGCGGCTGGCGGGAAAGAATACGCCGCTGAGCACGAACATGGGCAGCATCACCAGGTTCAGCACGCCGCTCACCCCCTCGATGGTCCGCGCGCGGCTGGATGACAGCAGCCCGATCCCCGCGAACGTCATCGCCCCCAGAATCACGATTCCGGCCAGCGCCAGGAACGAGCCCTGAAGCTTCACGCCGAACGCCAGCCACGCGAACAGCAGAATGGGCGGCACCTCCAGCGCGATGAAGGCCAGCCGCGCCAGGATCTGCGCGAACAGAAAGTCGCGCTTGCGCATGGGCGTGGCCGACATGCGCTTCAGCTGCTTCTTCTGCCGCATCTGGACGAGGCCGAAGCCCATCCCCCACATCCCCGTGCTCATCAGGTTCATCCCGATGAGGCCGGGGATGACCCAGTCGATGTAGCGCCCGCCCGGCCGCCGGGTGCGGTCCTCCTCCACGGCCACCGCGGGGCGCGCACCCGCCGCGCGCTGGATGGCGCGGTCCGCGATCAGCTGCGCGCTCTGGCTTTCCGCGCGCGCCGGATCGTAGCGGTAGACCAGCGTCTCGCGCCCGGCGAGCACGACGGCGACGTCGCCCTTGCGGATGGCCCGCTCCGCGCTGTCCGCCGACAGAATCGTGAGGTTGATGGTGCTGTCCGCACGCAGGGCGGGCAGGTAGCGCTCCGCCGCCGAGCCGCGCTCCACGCCAACGACGGCCTGCTGCTGCGGCGCCTCGCGAAACGCGATCCCAAGCCCCAGCGCCATGATGATGGGAAATCCGAAGGTCCAGAACAGCGCCTCCGGCTCGCGAATGAACGCACGGATGCGTGCCAGCGTAAGTTCGCGCAGTGCGCTGGTGCCGGTCATGGGCCGGTGTGCCCGCGCAGGGGCCGCCGAATCGTCATCTTGCGTCCGCATTGTCCAGTGTCGGTGTCAGTCACGCGCGGCGACATCTTACTGCACCCGGGCGGCGGGCGCAGCACGACGCGGCCCTGCTGGCCTGCGATGTGGCGGGATTTCGACTTGGCCGCCGTCGCTCGTGCACTCAAGTGCGGCATTGCCGCTCACCCAAGAGGACAGAAGCCGCGCCGCACGCTTTGCGGTCCACACACCAGAGGCGTCATCCTGAGCGAGCGCGCTCCACCCCGCTCAGGCGTCGGGCGCCTGCGTCCGTCGTCGTCTACTGCTCGCGCAGGGCGCGGCCGGTGAGCGACAGGAACACGTCTTCCAGCGTGGCGCGGTGCGTGGTGAGCGCGGTCAGCGTGCCGCCCGCCTTTTCCAGCTCCGCCAGCAGCGCGGGCAGGCTGCGGTGCGGTTCATCCACCGTAAGCTGCCACCGCTCGTCGCGCTCGTGCACGCGGCTCACGCCGGGAAGCGCCTCCATCCGCGCCACCGGCGGCACCGTCGTGGCGGCAAACTCAATGACGTGCGCCCCGCCCAGCGAGGCGATCAACTCGTCCGGCGTGCCCAGCGCGATGATCACCCCGCGGTCCAGCACGGCGATTCGGTCCGACAGCTTTTCCGCCTCGTCCATGAAGTGCGTGGTGAGCAGGATCGTTCCGCCGCGCGCGCGAAAGGCCTCGCAGACGTCCCACAGCTGGCGGCGGCTCTGCGGGTCCAGCCCCGTCGTGGGCTCGTCCAGAAAGAGGATGTCGGGGTCGCCCGCCAGCGCGCAGGCCACCGAAAGCCGCTGCCGCTGCCCGCCCGACAGGTGCCGCACCTGCGTGCCGCGCTTTTCGCCCAGCTGCACGAAGTCGATCAGTTCGCGCACCGTGGCGCCCTGCCGGTAGAACGAGCGGAACATGGCCACGATTTCCTCCACCGTGAGCCGGTCGCTGAACTCGCTTTCCTGCAGCTGCACGCCCAGGCGCTGGCGGATGGCTTCCGCGTCGTGCTCCCACGTCATCCCCAGCAGCTGCACCTCGCCGCCGTCCTTGGGCTGCAGGCCCTCGAGGATTTCGATGGTGGTCGTCTTGCCGGCGCCGTTGGGGCCCAGCAGCCCGAAGCACTCGCCCCGCCGCACCTCCAGGTCGATGCCGTTGACCGCCACCGTGTCGCCAAACTGCTTGCGAAGCCCGCGGCAGCGGATGGCGGGCGTCTCCCGCGTGTCGTGAATGGACAACCTGCGCCTACTCCGGTCTGGGGCCTGGCCCTGCGCGAGCGATCAAGGTGGCACCGCCCGGCCCGCCGTTCAAGACGGGCGCGAAAAGCACACGCAAGCAGTCTGCCATCTTCGGTGTTTGTTTGGTACACTTCCTGCTATCCACTCCGTGCAAGTGGTTCGGGACGAAACACTTCCATCGATCATCCGCAGGAGTGAGGGAAGATGACGGACAAGCGCACCGCCGATCAGGCCGAGCAGGGCAACACCATCAAGGACCCGGACAACTGGGTCACGGGCGGCGAGCCGATGACCGGCGCCCAGCGTTCCTACCTGCACACGCTGGCCGAAGAGGCCCACGTGGAGGTGGAGGACGAGCTGACCAAGGCCGAGGCCAGCAAGAAGATCGACGAACTCCGCGAAGAAACCGGCAAGGGCAGCTGATCCGCGCCGGCTGACGGATTCTGCGCCCCCGGCCCGTGCGGCCGGGGGCGCGTTCGCTCTGGAGCCGTTCGCGGCGGGTACTGCAATCTTTATCCGTCATCTATTATAGTCCATCATCCCGCACGAACACCCCGGCCCCGATCGTGGGACCGCACTCACCGACAGGAGCAATCCCATGAGCCTCTCCGCGCTGCGTCCGGAATCCATCAAGGTCGAAACGTTCGATCCGGTTCCTGTGCCCACCGAGCCCATTGGCACCCCGCAGAACACGCCGGCCAACACCTGCATTCCCATCGAGACCTGCACCTGCTGAGCGGCGGACGCATCCGTGAACGGACGCGGGTCCGGGCGCGGCATCTCATCCTCCAAGGGAGAACGTCTCATGAACCGCAGTGCGCTTGACCTGAACAGCCTGGCCGTGGAGAGCTTCGCGACGGGCGACCCGGCGGCTTCGCCGTCCACCACGCTCGCGGGCAACAGTCCGCTGTGCGGCCCCAGCGCGTTCGACAGCTGCGAAACGCAGTGCTGACAAGCGGATGACGGTTCCGGCCGCACCCGGCCGGAACCGCGCAAGCCGATTGCTGGCAGACGGTTGACGGCGGAAAGCGGGGGTGCGATACTCCGGTCGTTCGTCCCCGCGGAGCCCCCCGCCCGCCTCTTTTCGCGCCCGTCGCCCGTCCGTAATCCGCCTGACCATGATCTGCGGTATCGTGCTCTCCGCCGGCCGTTCACGCCGGATGGGAGAGCCCAAGGCGCTTTTGCGAGCGGGCGGCGAAACGTTTCTGGCGCGCGCCGTCCGCGCCCTGCGCGAAGGCGGCTGCGACCACGTCGTGGTGGTCACGGGGCCGGACAGCGATCCGCATGCACGGGCCGTCCAAGACGAGGCCCGGGCGCTCGGCGCGTCCGTCGCCGTCAATCCCCACGCAAACTCGCAGCAGGCTGACTCGCTCCGCGCCGGGCTGATGGCCCTGCCGGACGATGCCAAGGCGGCCGCGGTATCCCCCGTGGACATCCCCGACCTGTCCCCCGCCCTGCTGCGCGAACTGGTGCGCGCGGCGCGGCGGACGGGCGCGCCCATCGCCCTTCCGCTGCACGAGGGAAAGCACGGGCACCCCGTTCTGTTCGCGCGGCGGATGTTCGCGGAGCTGTGCGCGCCGGGGCTGCCGGACGGCGCGCGGACCGTGATTCACGCCCACGCGGCGGAACTGGCCGAGGTGCCGGTGGATGCGCTCGCCCCCGACCTGGACACGCCCGACGACCTGCGGCGCTGGCGGGAGCGCGCGTGACGGCGCGCCTGACCCTGGCCCGCGCGCTGGAGCACGCGCGCGCGGCGCTGGACGGCGGCCAGGCCATGGCCAGCGTGGCCGTGCTGCACGGAGGCTCGCCCGGCGCACCCGCGCCGGGCGAGCGGCTTTGCGTGTGGGCGAGCGCGCACGAGGGCACGCTGGGGAACGCGAATCTCGACGCGGCCGCCATCCGTATCGCACGGGCCGCCCTCGCACCGGGGACGCGCCCCGCCCCGCACGACATCGAGGCGGACGGCATCCGCTGCACGGTCTACGTGGAGCCGCACCTGCCCCCGCCGGAGCTGGTGATCCTGGGCGCCGGGCACGTGGCGCGGCCGCTGTGCCGCCTGGGGGCGATGCTGGGGTTTCGCGTCATCGTGCTGGACGACCGGCCGGAGTTCGCCACCCGCGAGCGCTTTCCGGAGGCGGACGAGGTGCGGGTGCCGGACTTCACCGACCCGTTCCGCGGGTTGAAGATCGGCGGCGGATCGTACCTGGTGCTGGTGACGCGCGGCCACAAGTACGACTTCGAGGCGCTGCGCGACGTGCTGCGGCGGCCGGAGCGCCCCGCGTACGTGGGGATGATCGGCAGCCGCCGGCGTACGCGCGCCGCGCTGGAGTCGCTGGTGCGCGAAGGGATCGACGACGAGCGGCTGCGCGCCGTGCACGCCCCCATCGGGCTGGACCTGCGCGGCGAGACGCCGGACGAGATCGCCGTTTCCATCGCGGCGGAAATCGTGATGGTGCGGCGGGGAGGGACGGGCCAGCCGCTGCGCGACCGCGAGCGGGTGGCGGAACGATGGATCCGGCCCGGCGAGTGACGCGGGGCGGCTGAACGACGGACCGCGCGGGAGGCGGCCATGTATCGCACGTGCATCTTCTGCTCGGCCGACCTGGGCGCCAACGAGGCGCTGGAAGCCTTTCCCGTGGGGCGCCGCGTGGCGTTCGACGGGTGGAAGGGGCGGCTGTGGGCCGTCTGCACCGGGTGCGGGCGGTGGAACCTGGCGCCCATGGAAGAGCGCTGGGAAGCCATCGAACAGGCGGACCGGGCCTTTCGCGACACGCGCATCCGCGTGCAGTCGGAGAACGTGGGCCTGGCCAAGCTGCGCGACGGCACGCGGCTGATCCGCGTGGGCGAGGCGCTTCCCGGCGAGCTGGCCGCGTGGCGCTACGGCGACCAGCTCGTCTCGCGCCGCCGCCGCTACCTGATCGCCGGCGCCGCGGCCGGCGGGCTGGGGCTGGCCGCCGTCAGCGGGCTGATGGCCGTGGGCGTGGGCGGCGGCCTGATGGGGCTGTGGAGCGTCTTCGTGCACGCGTACGAGGAAAAGCAGGCGACCAGGGTGGTGCACCGCCTGAGCGCGGCGGAATCGCCCACCGGGCGCGAGGTGAGCATCCGCCGCTGGCACGTGCTGGGCGCGCAGCTGGCCGCGCCGGGATCGGACGGCATCGAGCTTCACGTGCCGGACGTGAGCCGCAAGGACCGCAAGACGGACGGATGGGGACGCCCGCGCTTTGCCGATGAGGAGGTGCTGGTGCTTCCCGACGCGCAGGCGCGGCTGGTGCTGGGGCGCGCCATGGTGCAGGTGAACCGCAAGGGCGCCTCGCGCGACCGGGTGGCGGACGCGGTGGAACTGCTGGGCCGCGCGGACGGGGCCGAATCGTACCTGCGCGACGCCGCGCGGCGGGAAAGCGTGCTGGGGCGCCGCAAGGGGATGGAAGCCCGGCAGCTGACGCCCATCGCCTCGCTGGCGCTGGAGATGGCGCTGCACGACGAGCAGGAGCGGCGCGCGCTGCAGGGCGAACTGGGCGCGCTGGAGGCCGCGTGGCGCCAGGCGGAGGAGATCGCCGGCATCGCCGACGCGCTTCCGGACCTGCCGCCGTCCGATCCGCCGCGCCTCATCCTCCCCGGCTGATGTACCGCAACTGCATCTTCTGCTCGGCCGCGCTGGGATCAAACGATGCCGTCGAACGCTTCCCCGTCGGCCGCACGCTGGCATTCGACGGGGAGAAGGGCCGGTTGTGGGCGGTGTGCCGCAGGTGCGCGCGGTGGAACCTGGCCCCGCTGGAGGAGCGCTGGGAGGCAATCGAGGACGCGGAGCGCCTGTTTCGCGATACGCGGCTGCGAGTGCAGTCCGAGAACATCGGCGTCGCGAAGCTGCGCGACGGAACGCGGCTCATCCGCGTGGGCGAGGCGCTGGCGGGCGAGGTGGCGGCGTTGCGCTACGGCTCCCAGATCGCCAGCCGCAATCAGCGCGCGATGGTCGCCGGCGGCGCCGCAACCGTGATCGGGCTTGGCGTGGCGGTCGCCGGATTCATCGCCGCGCCGATCGGAGTGGTGGGCGCGTTTCAGACCTATCACTTTTACAAGTCGGTGCTGCGCTACTCGCGCGGCCTGCGTACGGTGGGGATCGTGGATTCGCGGATCGCGGGGGAACCGGCGCGCGTACGGCTGCGCCGCAGCCACCTCAAGGATGCGTGGTTCAACCTCCCCGATGACGGGCTCGGGATCGCGCTTCACCTGCCGTTCTCGGTGGAAGAGGTGGACCCGTCCGCCCGCGGCCCGGTGCAGAACCGCATCCGCCGCCGTCCCCTGGTGCTGCGCGGAGACGAGGCACGGTCGCTCATGAGCCGCGCGCTGGTGCACGTGAACGTGGACGGCGCACCCGCCCATCGCGTGCACGACGCGGCGGAGGCGCTCCACGCGGCGGGTTCCGCGGCGGAGTACCTGAACCACACCGCGCACCGGCGCCTGCTGCTGAACGGCGGTGATCCCCGGTCCGCCGCCTTCAGCGCACCCGTGGGCGTGCTTCGCGGCGTGGACGCCAGGCCCGATCCGGTGATTTCGCTGGCGCTGGAAATGGCGCTGCACGAGGAGTCTGAGCGCCGCGCGATGGAAGGCGAACTGTCCGCGCTTGAGGCCATGTGGCGCGAAGCCGAGCAGATCGCCGCCATCGCGGATCGCCTGCCGGACATCCCGGCATCCGATCCGCCGCGGCTGGGCGCGTGACGATCCGCCCGATGACGATCCACAGCATCGCGATCCCGATCCACCGCGGCTGAAGGCATGTACCGCAACTGCATCTTCTGCTCGGCGCGTCTGGGATTCAATGACGCGCTGGAGCGCTTTCCCGTCGGGCGCACGCTGGCGTTCGACGGCGAAAAGGGCCGGCTGTGGACGGTGTGCCGCAGGTGCGCGCGGTGGAACCTGGCGCCGCTGGAGGAGAGGTGGGAGGCGATCGAGGACGCGGAACGCCTCTTTCGCGACACGCGGCTCCGCGTGCAGTCGGAGAACATCGGCATCGCGAAGCTGGGTGACGGAACCCGCCTCATCCGCGTCGGTGAGGCGCTGGAGGGCGAGGTGGCCGCGTGGCGCTACGGCCAGGCCATGGCCCGTCGCCGCCTCCAGCACCTGTCGCTCGCGGCGGGCTCCGTCGCCGTCACGGGCGCCACCTTCGGTATCCTGCTGGCCGTCACCGGCTTCCACTTCTGGGCGCTGGGCGCGTTCACCGGCAGCGGACAGGCCCTTCAGCACTGGCTGGCCGAGCGGCGGATCATGGGCCAGGTGGACGATGGTCCAGCCGCGGGCGAGGTGCTGCGCTGGAAGCGGGTACGTACGGGGATGGTGGAGCCCACCGTCCGCGGCGACGGACTGGTGCTGCGCATTCCGCGCACCCCCCGGCCGCACTTTCTGGGCGCCACCGCCGCCCCGCCGCGCCTTCCCGAAGTGGTGGTGAAGGGTGATGCGGCCCTGCGGATGATTACCCGCGCGATGCCCATGGCCAACGCGTCCGGCGCCCGCCGGTCCACCCTGGACGACGCCCTGGAACTGCTGGCGGACACCCCGCCGCGCGAGTACGTCAGCAACGCGGCGGAGGAGGGATTTTCGCTGGCGTACGAGCAGCCGCCAGAGCGGCTGGCGTTCGAAATGGCGCTGAACGAGGAATCCGAACGCCGCGCGATGGATGGAGAACTCGCTGCGCTGGAGGCCATGTGGCGCGAGGCCGAGCAGATCGCCGACATCGCCGACCGCCTGCCCGACGCCCTGAACGAACGGACGTAGATGAACGAGGACCTGGCCGTATTCACCGCCGCCGAGCAGGCCGCGCGCGAAGGGCGGCAGACCGTGCTGGCCACCATCGTACGCTGCAAGGGAAGCACGCCGCGCGGAATGGGGAGCAAGATGCTGGTGGATCCGGAGCGCGGGCTTACCGGCACCGTGGGTGGCGGATGCGGAGAGGCGGAGGTCATTGAAGCCGCCGCCGAGGTCATCCGCACCGGCGAGCCCCGGCTGCTGCGCATCAACCTGACCGAAGACCTGTTTTCGTGGAGCCCGGCCGTGTGCGGCGGGGTGTTCGACGTCTTTCTGGAACGCGTCTGAGCCCGTGTTCCTCCGGTCACGGGCCGGGCAGTTGCGCGTTGTTTTTCATCATCTGATACGCGAAGCGCCCGCGCAGGAGCAGAGAACGGCGCGCGCTCCGGGCGGAACATCTGGCGGCCCGCCGCATGCAGGAGAATTGCCCATGGCGCCGGAACGTCCTCGGCGGCGCCGCCTGAACGGTGGTTCTGACCGGTTCCCGCCGCACGCGCCCTCCCCGGCGCCGCGCGGCGGCACTGCACTGTCCGGCCCGGCAAATCCCTTGAGATTCACCTGTTTTCACCGCGCCCCCGCCATGCAGCCGATGCGGTGGCGGAGCACGTTTCGTTGTGTGGACCCCGTCCTTTGCCGTGTGACAGCGCAGGGAGGAAGTGTCCCCCGTCTGACCCGGATTTCCGGAAACTGATTCCCCCGATCCGACGAACGGAGCCGGACCGCCGCGATGGGCGCGGCGGCCCGCCGGAGCCGTTCGCGAGCCAGAACCACAGCACCACACGAGGACGCATGACCGTAGTTGAGCAGCTGCTCGCCCCCGCGCAGCGCGACATGATCCGTGACGAACTGCTCCGCAGCCTGTGCAAGCTGGAGCGCAGCCTCAAGGCCAGCGGCGAGGCCGCGCGCCCGCGCGATCTGGAGCAGGACACCGTGGGCCGGCTGAGCCGCATCGAGGCGCTGCAGAACGCCGGGTTCACCAAGAAGCTGGAAGCGCGCGAGCAGGCGCAGCTGGAGCAGATCGTGGCCGCGTTGCACCGGCTGGAAGAGGGATCGTACGGCTCATGCAACGGCTGCGGCGCGCCCATTCCCTTTGAGCGGCTTTCCATCTTCCCGGAAACGCTGGCCTGCAGCACCTGCACGCGCGGCGGCTGACCCGCGCGGGCTTGTCCCGCGACCCCGCTCCGCCTCAGATTCCCCTTCGCACGTTCCCCGGCCGGTCCGGGGCCGTGCGACGCCTCGGGACCGTTCCGTCACGGCCCGCCGGCCGCCGCACCCCGCGTTCCCCGTCCGCTCGCGCGGATGCCAGGGACGCGGGCCGGCTTCGTTTTCGCACCGTTGGGCCACTGGGGTGTAAAGCGCCGCATGAACAAGCAAGTGATCTCGGCCTGGGTGTGGCTGAACGCCGCCATCGTCATTCTGCTCTGGGTGCCGTGGATGGCCATCGTCTACGTGTGCACCGTCCCGTTCGATCCGGGCCGCTACACCGTGGGCCGCTGGTTTCGCCGCGCCGCCATGTGGGTGACGGCGGTGAACCCCATGTGGAACTTCAGCACCACCGGGTTCCGCATCCGCGATCCGCGCCGGCCGTACGTGGCCGTGGCCAACCATGAGTCGTTCGCCGACATCTTTCTGATCTCGCACCTGCCGTGGGAGATGAAGTGGCTGAGCAAGGAAGCCATCTTCAAGATCCCGCTGATGGGGTGGATGATGCGCATGGCCGGCGACATCGCGGTGCGCCGCGGCGACGTGGGCAGCCGCCGCGCCGCGCTGGACGCCTGCCGCGACCGGCTGGGTAAGCGCGTGTCGGTGATGATCATGCCCGAGGGAACGCGCTCGCAGGACGGCGAGATCCAGTCGTTTCACGACGGCGCCTTCCGCCTGGCGATCGAGACGGGGTGCCCCATTCTGCCCATTGCGGTGGCCGGGACGCGCGCCGCGCTCAACAAGGGCTCGTGGGTGATGGGCCGCGCGCACGCCATTGCCCGCGTGCTGGAGCCGGTGGAAACCACCGACCTCACCCTGGACGACGTGGCCGCCCTGCGCGACCGCGTGCGGGGGATGATCGTGGAGGCGCGCGCCGGGCTGCTGCGCGAACTGCAGACCGCCTGACGCGCGGTTTCAGCCGAGGACGAGAGGGCCCCGCCGGATTCGCGGGGCCCTCTTTCGTTTCCCGTCATCCCGAGACCCGCGCGGTCTCTGCTGCGGCAGAGGTCGTTTTCCGCCGGGCCTGAAGGCCCCTCCCCCGGCCCCTCCCCGTGCAAACTGCCGGTCTGAACAGAAGCGCGGAGAGGGGAGAACTCACACCGGGTTCCGGGGCCGCGGGGTGGGGGAGGCGCGGCTCGGTTTCCGGCGAGGCGCTCGGGGCACCCCGGGCCCGCACGGAGGGGTCGGGGCGCGGATCATCGACACCCCCGCAGGCCAGCATCGGCGCCAAAGGCTGTCCGGCGGAGCGTGGACGATTCTACTTTGGATGCGAGACAGCCGGTGCGGCGGCGGGCTTGAGCAGGTCGTAGGGATTGAGGTCGCGGCCGTGCCACCAGCGGTTGGGATCGGTAACGGTAAAGGCGGCAAAGTGCAGGTGCGCGGCGCCGCTCACGTTTCCCGTCCGGCCCACGTACCCGATGACGTCGCCCGGGGCGAGCAGGTCGCCCACCTTGAGGCCGGCCCGCGTGCCGCTGAGGTGCGCGTAGTAGTACACGATGCGCCCGTCCGCGCCGCGCTGGTAAAGCGAAAGCCCGCCCACGCCGTTGGAGTCGCGGTTCACCAGCACGCCCGCCGCGGCGGCGAGAACCGGCGTGCCTTCCTTGGCGAAAATGTCCACGCCCTTGTGCGCGCGGCCGCCGGAGCGCGCGGCACCCCAGGTGTTCCGCAGTTCCGCCGCCTGCACGCCCGCGACGGGAATCACCAGCCCCTCCGTGCTCGCGACGACGGGAACCGTGCGCGGCTCCACCGAAATCCGCAGGGCGCGGTCCGTGAGCGCCAGGTACGCCACGAGCGCGATCAGCACGCCGCACTCGATGAGCGCGGCCGCGATGAACGCGCCGCGCAGAGAAAGCCGATTCCGCATCCGTTCTCCTTCGTGGGACGGAGACCCCTTCCGGATGCGGAAGGCGATGGAGCGCCCTCAGATAGCGCTCCGCCCGCGATGGTCTCCCCGCCCCATCCGCCTGCACACTTTGCGTGCCGCGCTTGCACCCGGCACGACCCCGGGCATGATCCGCGTCAACAACCCAGCCACACCGAAGCCATGAACGCGCCCGGGGATCACATCAGTCATCAACCATCCCACGCCGCGCGGTCCATGCGGTGGCGCACATGGCTCCACCGCGCGATTGCGGCGGTGCTTCTGCTCGTGCTTCCGCCCGTGCTCATTACGCTGGGCGTATGGGCAGGCTGGCGGATGAGCGGGGGAGAGGAGGCGTGCTTCCGGGAGCTTGACCTGGATACGCCGGGGCTGGTCTGCACTGAGAGCCTGGTGATTTTCCTGAGCCAGCTGTTCATCGGCGGGTTCCACCTGCTGATCGTAGTCCCCGCGCTTTTCTGGATCGCCCGCCAGGACCGAAAAACCGTCAGCCGCTCCCTGGCGCGCCGGGTGGAAACCGGCGTGGGAGCCCTGACCATGGCGCTATGGATGATGTGCCTCGCTGGAAGCCTCTTCCATCTCAGCATCGGCATCGCCGTTGGCCGATGGGCGCCGTTTGCGACGGATGCACTGATCGGCATTCTCCTGCTGCGCGCCTTTCCCGCCAGGCACGCTCCGCCAACGGCCGTCGCGCTCTGATCGGCGGAGTGGGGGCAGACGCATGTTTTCGGTCGCAAACGGTGATCATACACCGCCGATCCACGCCAACGCTGACGGCGCAAAGTGGGTGGACGAGAATGCAGAAAGGGCCGGCCCCCGCACGGGAGCCGGCCCTGTTTTCGTTCGGTCGAACGCCGGTCAGAAGCGGACCGTGAGCGTGGCGCCCACCCCGCCGTCGCGCACCGTCGGCTGCACCACCGCGGCGGTGCCGCGGGCCGCGGACCGTACCGGGGTCCAGCGCGTTCGCGGCGTCAGCGCGCCGATCACCCCGCCCGTGGCAGCGCCGAGCACCCCGAACCAGACGCCGCCCAGCGCCGCCGCCGCGCTGGGCGTACCGGCCACGTAGTCCGGCTCGTCGAACGACGCGGCACCCAGCACCGCGCCGCCCGCACCGCCGATCAACGCACCGATCAGCAGCCCGCGCCCGGCGGAACGCAGCCGCGGCTCACGCCCCGCCGCGCGGAGCATCCGGGCCGAATCCGCGGACACCAGCACGGGCTCCCGCCCCTCGCGGCGCGCCAGTACGGCGCCGGGGCGGGCCTCCTCCACCCGGTACACGCCGGACGGCCCGGGCCGGAACCGCACCAGGTCGCCCGGGCGGACGTTCGCCGTCTGCTGCGCCGCCAGCGGGGCGGCCACAAGTGCCAGTACGATCGTGAGTCGCTTGATCATGAGACCGGGAGGAAAAACGGGAAGAGAGATCCAGCGGAGCATCCGCATGCGTACGATGGAGACGGGACGCGACCCGCACATCGGTCAGATGACATACAAGAGTCTGAAAATGTGCGACAGATAGCGCACCACCTATGTATCTGTAACGCACAAGGTTGGCATAGGCTTTGCCCCTAGCCCGGCTTCTCCGGCCTGGGGGATGGGGCCTCGAAGAACGAGGGACTTGGGAGCGATGGCGCCGCGGCACGAGCCGGTCCGGTCGGCCGCACCGTCGTCTGTTCTGGTCGGGTTGGAGGGAAGCGCTCCCGCGTACGGGGGCGCCGGGTGCGGTCCGCGCTAGCCGGACCGTGCCTGGTGAGCGGCTAGCCACGGCAGAGGGGGAGGACGAGATGCACAAGAAAGACGGGGATCAGGACGAACCGATGGTGATCGGCAGTGCGACGGAGCTGATGTTTCCCGCCACGCGACGGTCGTTCGTGCGGACGCTGCTGGCCGGCGGAACGGTGGTGATGCTGCCGTCCGTGTTTGGCGCCTGCGAGCGGCGGGAAATCACCATTCCGGGCTACGACGGGCCTACCGACGGGCCGGACCCGGTGACGGGCGTTTCGTTCGACCTGCGGTCGGACGTGGGCATCTTTCGCCTGCTGCACGCCAACGAGCAGCTGGAAGCCGCTTTCTACACCGCGGTGGTGAGCAGCGCCGCCTTCAGCAGCTTTACGGCGGACGAGCGCGAAGTGTTCGTGGACCTGCGCGACACCGAGATCATCCACCGCGAGTTCGTGCGTACGGCGCTGGGCAGCCAGGCGCTTCCGGACCTGCGCGGCTCCATCAACATGACCACGCTGAACAGCATTCTGTCCAGCAAGGCCAGCATCATCGCCTCGGCGCGTCTGTTCGAGCACGTGGGCGTGGCGGCGCTGAACGGTGCCGGCAAGTATCTGCAGGATGCCCGCAACCTGCTGGTGGCGGGCAAGTTCGCTTCGGTTGAGGCGCGTCACGCGGCCGCCCTGCGCGACATGGCGCCGCCGGCCGGAGTGAACGCGAACACCTCGTTCGCGGGCGACGACATCATCGACGGAACCGGACGCGACGTGAAGCTGGAAGCCGGCGCGGTGCTCGCCAAGCTGGCGTCCACCAACCTGCTCCTGGCCGGCACGCTGGCGGCGGCGCCCATCAGCAACGCCCCCTCGGCGGCGCAGGGTGTGGCCACGGCCGATTTCTTCCCCGTCAACCCGTAAGCGAACGAAGGAGTTCGATCACATGGAAAACATGCAGCAATCCCTGCTTGAGGGGATCGACCCGGAGATCATGGACGAGGTTGTGTCGCGGCGGGACCTGTTCCGCCGTGGCGCGTCGATGAGCCGGATGGTGGCGCAGGGCCTGGCGATGGGCTCGGTGCCCGTGGCGCTGGCCGCGCTGGCCAAGGACGCGTTCGGCCAGGCGCCCGCCGACGTGCTGGACGTGCTGAACTTTGCGTTCATCCTGGAAAACCTGGAGAACGAGTTCTACAAGGCGGTGCTGGGAACCAGCGCACTGGCCGCGCAGAACAACGCGTTCACCACGGTGCGCGCGCTGATTCCGGCCTCGGCGCGCGAGTCGCTGGGGCAGATTCAGAAGCACGAGCAGCAGCACGTGGACTTCCTGAAGGCCGTGATTCCGCAGTTTGGCGGAACGCCGGCGGCCATGTCGGCGGCGGACTTCGACTTCACGGGCGGCAACGGCAGCGGCACCGGGCCGTTCGCGCGGGCCACCACCGAGCTGAACTTTCTGCTCGTGGCCACGCAGGCGTTTGAAGACACCGGCGTGCGGGCCTACAAGGGCCAGGCCGGACGCCTGCTGATCAACGGCAACAACAACGCCGACATCGCGCTGGAATCGGCGCTGCGCATCCACTCGGTGGAAGCGCGCCACGCGGCCAAGATCCGCCGCATCCGCCGCGGGATCAACCCCACGGACACCACGCTGCGGCTGAGCGGGTACGTTCGCGGCGGCGGCGCGGCGGCGGCGGGCGCGGGCAACATCGCCAATCCGCCGGCCGAGGTGGTGGCCGCGCTGAACGCGATCTACGGCGGCGCCACGTCGGAAAGCAACACGCAGCACGTGGTGTTCAACGGCACGTCGGCGGTCACGATCGACGCGGCGACGCTGAGCAACCTGGACGTGATCGGCGATTCCACGGCGCGCACGAATGCGGCGACGCAGGCGTTTGACGAGCCGCTGACCAAGGACGAGGTGATCGCCATCGTCCGCAACTTCATCAAGGACGACGCCGCCCGCGGTCTTCCCTGAACGAAGCTGGATGCATGATCAAACGGGCGGCTCCGCGAGGAGCCGCCCGTTTTTGTTGGGATGGACGTCGGTGCGTCAGGCGGGCGTCGGGGCGGCCCCCACCCGGGCTCGTACTACTCGCCCACCCTCCCCCAAAAAAGACTGGGGGAGGGTTGGGCGCGGTGGATGGTCTGGTGCGTCGGGCGGAGAATCGCTCGCGAGCGAATGATCTTGAGCGAATGAATCCGCCGCTCAAACAGCGGTAAGCCCCGACACCGGCCGCTGGCACGTCCGGTTCGGGGCTTCAACTGCGTTGGGGATCAACAGACACTGCCGGGGCGCAGTCCGCGCAGGCGGACTTCGTGTTTTTCGAGGCGCGGTTTCAACCGCCGGGCAGCAATCCGCGGACACGCTCCGAACCCGTCCCCCCTCCGATCTGGGGTGTGCTCCCTCTCCCACATCTGTTCGTGGGAGAGGGTCGTCGCGCGCAGCGCGCGGGGTGAGGGCCACAGCCAGCCGCCGCACAACCTTCCGCAAATCAGGCGAACCCTCTCGCCCCCAACCGCCCTCAACCGCCTCGCCCCCGTTCCTCATCCCCCGCACTAACGCACTAACGCACCCAGCACTCACGCACTTCCCCTACCGCTTTTCCCCCAGCGATTGCCTCACCAGCAGATCGTACGCGGCGCGCTGGTGCAGCGAGAGCCTGGGCGGAATCCCCAGCACCAGCGCGGGCGCGGTGGCCTGCGCGGGCACGTGCAGCACCATGTGGTCCGGCGGCACCGGCCGCGCATACGGCGTGGCGCGGCCGGTGGTGTCGAACTGCATGGCCCGGCCCGGCGTGGACAGATCCGCCAGCACGCGGCCGTACTCCAGCCACTCCGCCACCGGGTCCGAATCGTCCCGCGCCACGGTGGGGATCAGTACGTCGTTGAAGTACGCCAGCGCGCGCCGGTACGCCTCCGCGTCGCGCGCCTTGAGGTCGCGCATCCAGTCGCGAAAGAAGTTGCGCGGATCACGCGCGCCGCTCTGCTCGAGGGCACGCGCGAACCGTTCGTCGGCGCGGGCGCGAAGGTCATCTGCCATGCGCGGATTCTACGCCGCCCCGCCTCGCTCCGCCACCGCACGCGACCCGCCATCCTCCGTATCCATCCCGGTGGATGAAACGCAGAAGGGCCGGCGGGCATCCGCCCCGCCGGCCCTCCCTGCCTCCATCCGTCATCCGCCTCAGACGCGCGTTCGTCCTTCCGAGCCGAAGAGGATGCGGATGGCGGCAATCACCCCGGCGAACAACCCGATCCCGCCACCGATGATCGCTCCCGACACCAGCGGATAGATCAGGTCGCCGCCCTGGTTGTAGGCAATGCCCCCACCCGCGATCGCGCCGATCACCACGCCCACGAATACGAAGCGCAGCACCGAGATCAGCGCGCGCACCAGGCGGAACGCGAAGGTCGCGCCCGAAACCACGTACGGCCGCAGCTCCTCCGCGCCTTCGCGCACGACGTCGCGCGGGTCGCGGCCCGCGAACGGCGGCTCCGGTGCGTACTCCCGCGGAGGGGGCGCGTACTCCGGCGGTGGTGGGGGCGGCTCGCCGGCCGGCACGCGGATGCGGCTGCGCCAGCGCGTCTCCGCCGTGGAGTCGGGCTCGGGCGCACGCTCCGCGCGAGGTTCGGGGACGCGCTCGCGTGGCGGCAACGGTGCGGGCACGGGTGCCGTGGGCGGCGGCGCGGACGGGCGGCGCGCGCCCGGTTCCGCTGCGCAGCGCGCGCACTCGGGCGCATCCAGCCACCCGATCTCCCGGCTGTGCACCCGGCACCAGAAGCGCAGCTCCGTTCCGCACACCTCGCACGTGCCGCCCAGAGCGTCGTCGTGCTCCACGCCGCAGTTGGGGCACCGGTCCACGACGCGCTTCACGAGCCTTCCTCCGCGGCGGCGGGCTCGGGATACACCTGCCGCGTCAGCTCCGGCGGAATGAACAGGCGCCGCACCTCCGGCAGCTCGCCGCGCACCCAGCGCGCGATTACCGGAACGCGCTCGTACGGGCCGAACACCTCGCGCGGCAGGCGGTGGCCCAGCGTGTTGATGGTGAGCGCGGGATGCGCGCTCCACGCGGGAAAGTCCGCGAAGCGGTCCTCCACGTGGTCGTGCCCGCGCAGCATGCGGCTCAAGGGACGGCCCAGGCGCGTGGCGAGTGCGCAGAACGCCGCAAAGTCCTCGCGGCCGAACTCGCTGCCGCGCGTGGTGCGGTTGGGAATGCGCTTGCGGGCCCGCGGATGCGCCCGCAGCCACACAAAGTCCTGCAGCACGCGCGGATCGTTGAAGTCCCCCTTTTCCGCCAGCTCCGCGTGCAGATCCGTGTGCGGAATGCCGCCGTGCGCCACCAGCAGCCCGTCGGGAAAGAAGAGGGCCCGCGGAGCGCGCGCAAAGAAGCGGATGATCACGCGCCCCAGCCGATCGGCCCACGGGTGGCCGGAACCGGACTGCTCGTTCAGCCAGTCGGTAAAGTCCGACGGAATGACGCTGGACTCGAACCGCCCGTCGCGGAACGTCAGTCCCTCGTCGTGGTTGCCGGTGACGACGGTGATGCGCATCGGCCCGTCCAGCAGGAGCTCAAAGACGCGCAGCACGACTTCCGCCGCGTGGATGCCATCATCGAACAGGTCGCCCAGAAAGACGATGCGCGAATCCGGGCCGCCGCCGCTGCGGTCGATGTGCTGCAGCGCGGCCTCCAGCGCCAGCAGGTCGCCGTGCAGGTCGCCCACGAACCACACCTCGCCCACGGGCCAGTCCTCGCCCACCTGGATGGCCTTGTCGTCCGGGCCGGCGGCGGACTCCTCGAACGCCAGCCCCAGCGGCCCGCCGCCCGCCAGCCGCTCCTCCATCCGCGCGATGATGCGCTCCGCGCGCTCTCCGTCGATGGCGTTGGCCACCGCGTCCGCGACGGCGCCCCAGTCCAGCCCGCGCACGTCCAGCACGTTGGCCGAACTCACCGGCGGCGCATCGGATGCGGGCAGGTCCGTGCGGCTGGGTTCCGCATCCGGCGTGGCGGAATTCGTTGCGTGTGCACTGGATGATGGTGCCGGAGCCGGCACGGCCGAGTCAGATGCGGGTGCGCTGACCGACGCCACTGGAGCGGACAGCGACGGTTCGGTGGATGCCGATCGATCCGCGGCCGCCGCACCGTCCGCGCGATCACCCTCAATGGACGCGCGCTCCGCCGAAACCGCTTCTTCGGCTAGCGGGGCGGCATCGGAATTGGAGATCGCGTCCGTGTCGCCGGTGTCGGAAGACGGATCGATTGCGCCCGGCTCCGTGGACGGTGCTCCTGATTCCATCGCGGACGACGATGGTTCCACCGCCGTTTCCGGAACCGGGGCGCCTTCCGGCGTAACCCCTTCGTGGGGCTGATGATGGCTGTCCGTCACGGTTCGCTTTCTACGCGCAGTCGCAGTCGGGTGGGGCCGATGGATATCACCGCGCCCGGCTCCAGCGGCGCCGGGGCCGTGCCCAGCGCCGCGCCGTTCAGGAACGTTGGATTCTTTGCCCCGGGCGCGGGCGCGATGCTCCAGCCGCCCGCCGCCGCGTTGCGCGCCAGCAGAAACTGCGGATCGGCCGCGTACACGTGGTCATCGCCCGCGAACGTCTCCAGCAGTTCTTTTCCGACAGGCGTGTCCACGCCGATGGTCAGCCGGCGGGTAGTCTGCTCGGCCACCAGCACCAGCTTGCCGATCCCGCGCACAAACCCGCACGCCTCGCATCGCAGGGCGGCTTCGTCCTCGTGAACAAAGCCGCACTGCGGGCATTTCCACGCCATCCGCTCAGGCCGGCTTCACGGTGAGCGGCAGCTTGGCGATGCCCTTGGCCGCGCGCCCCACCGCCACCACGTCGCCCGCGTTCAGCGGACGCGGCAGGGTGACGGGCTCGCCGTTGACCAGTGTCTCATTGGTAGTTCCCGCCACGGGCGTGACCTGCCAGGTGCCGTCGGGGCCGCGCTCCAGGACGCACTGTTCCGTGTCCCACACGTTGGCGTCCTCGCCAAACTGCCGGACCACGTGCTTGCCCAGCGGCGTGCGCACGCCCACGGTGACGGACTTTCCGCTTTCGTCCACCAGCTGAATCCGGTCCGACTTCAACGGCCCGCTCGCCGCCGCGGCATCCGTGGTGGGAGCCGTACCCGTACCCGCCGCAGACGCGCCAGCCGCGGCCGCATCTGTCGTCGCCGCCCCGGTGGACGCCGCGCCCGCCTCGGTGGACGCACCCGCAGCCGCGCCAGCCGCCACATCTCCCGCCACCGCCGTGCTTCCGGTCGCGGCCGCATCTCCGGCGGCCGGCGTTCCCGCCGCCGACGCATCTGCCGCCACCGGCGTTCCGGTTGATGCCGAGCCCGAAGCGTCAGTCGATGCCGCGCCCGAGCCAGCGGCATCGGTGGACGTCGATCCACTTGCGGCCGCATCCGTCGACACCGATCCAGTGCTTACGCCCGCCGAGGACGATCCGCTGGCGTCCGTTCCGGTCGATGCGGTTCCGCTCGCATCCACGGGCGCCGATCCAGTTCCCGCCACATCGCTCGATGATCCGGTTCCGATGGCCTCCGTCGAAGCCGAACCGCTCGCGTCGGTCGTAGCCGATCCGGTCGCATCCGCCGACCCCGATCCGGCTCCCGCCACGTCCGTCGATGATCCGGCTCCGGCCACGTCGGTCGACGACGATCCCGTTCCCGCCGCGTCCGTCGATCCCAGATCCCCGCTCACGGCGGTGGCGGTCGAAGCCACGCCCGCGGTGGCGGCATCCGTGGATTCCGATCCGCTGGCCGCCGTGTCCGTGGAGGCCGAGCCGTCTACCGGCGGCAGACCCGATCCCACGTTCGCCACGCCCACCTCGGGAGAGAACGCCGCCGTAGCAGCCGCGTCCGCCGCGGGCGATCCGGTCGCCGAAGCTTCCGTCGCCGCCGATCCCGCCGGGCTGGCGCCGGCCGGGGCCGATCCGGTTCCCGTCACGTCCGTCGATGCCGCGCCTGCCGATCCCTCGCTCGATGGGTCGGTCGGAGGCGATCCGGTTCCCGCCGCATCCGTCGATGCCGTCGAAGGCGATTCGAGTGTCGGATCGGGATCGACAGCGGGTGTCGCCGCGCCGCTCGTGGACCCGCCCGTCCCCGCATCAACCGAAGCGCCCGACGTACCGCCCGACGCGTCTGCACCGCTCGCGTGCGGATTCGTGGACGGCGACGGGACCGGTGTGGCGTCCGCACCGCCGGCGGATGGATTCGTGGACGGTGACGGGACCGGTGTGGCGTCCGCACCGCTGGCGGATGGATTCGTGGACGGCGACGGGGTCGGCATCGTGCCGGTGTCCCCGCTGGTGGCGGCGGCGCCCGTCGTTTCGGTCTGCGCCGCGTCCGTGCCCGGAGCGGTGCCTTCGGTGGGGATGTCCTTGTTTTCCGTCACGGTCGGTCTCCACACACGGTCTCGGCGTTGGTCGGCCCGATGCAGATCATCGCGCCCTCCATCATCAGCGAAGCGTCATCACGCCCCGCAAAATCCATCCATCGTAGCCCGTCACGCGGCGCGAATGGTGAGCGGCAGCTTGGCGATTGCCTTGGCCGCGCGCCCCACCGCGATCACGTCGCCATCGCGCAGCGGGCGCGGCGAGGTCACCGTCTCGCCGTTCAACAGCGTTTCGTTGGTCGTTCCCGGGCGCGGCACCAGCAGCCAGTTCCCGTCAGCGCCGCGCTCCACGGTGCACTGCTCCGCATCCCACACCACGTAGTCCTCGCCGAACTGGCGGACGATGTGCTTACCCAGCGGCGTGCGCGTGGCCATCGTCATCACCTGCCCCGCCTCGCCGATCAGCTGCACACGCTCCGTCACCAGCGGCGCGCCTCCCCCGCCGCGCGGCATACTGGGCGCGGGCGCGGCCGGAGCCGGAGCGGCCGGTGGCGCCGGAGGTGTGGGCGCCGGCGCTGGCGTCGGCGCAGGAGCCGGCACGGGAGCGGGAGCAGGAGCCGCAACGGGCGGCGGGCCCGGAGGTGGCGCAGTGGGCGCGGGCGGAGCCGCCGGTGCGACCGGAGCAGGCGTCGGTGCCGTCGTCACCACGGGAGAAGTCGCGGAGATCGTCGTGACCGTTCCCGCGGCGCGGCCGGTGAGCACGTCGCGCACCTCGGCCGCGGTGGGCCGGTCGGCGGCGCGCGGCGCCAGGCAGCGGTGGATGATCGCCGCCACCGCCTCGTTGGTGGCAGGCGCGGGCATGGTTCCGCCCAGCACCGGCGGCTCGGCCGCGTACGCCAGCGCCTTTTTCGCATACTCCGACTGGTCCTCGGACCAGTACGGATGCCGCCCGCCGAGCAGCTGGTACAGGATCAGCCCGCACGTGAACACGTCCGATGCCGTGCCGGGCGTGGCGCCGGCCGTAAAGTGTTCCGGCGAACGGTAGTTGTCGGTGCCCACGTAGCCTTGGACCCCGTGCCAGGGCGCAGCCTCGTCCGTCAGCAGCGAAAAGTCCGTGTCGATGAGCTTGAGCTGGAATCCCGCCGCGATCGACGGATCCTCGATCAGAAAGGCGTTGTCGGGCTTCAGGTCCACGTGCGCCACCCTGGCGGCGTGAAGCGTGTTGATGCCGGACATGAACACCTTGGCCCAGATCACGTGCTGCTCCCACATCCGCGGCGGAAAAGGCGGGGCCGGCGCGCGCCCGCCGTTCTCCTCGGCCTCGCGCTCAAAGATGCCGCCCAGGTCCGCGCCGTTCTCCACGAACTCAAAGACCTGAAAGTAGTTGCGCCCGCCCCACACGGCCTCGAACGCATCGATGGCGCGCACGCAGAAGTTGCGCGCCGGGCTTTCCGCGATGCGCCGGTTCAGCTCCTTCTGGTAGCGCACGTAGTCGCGGTACCAGTCCACCGTTACGCTGGGCGACTTGTACTGCTTGAAGAAGACCCGCTGCCCCGACTGGCTCTGCGCCCCGTACGAGATGGCCATGGCCCCGGGCCCGAACACGTGGGTGATCCGGTAGCCGTTGATCTCGTCGCCAACCTTGAGTTTCTTCGCCATTCGCCCGTGTGCGGAGTTCCGGAGCCATGCGTGCGCCGCGCGCCCGCCATGGGGCGCGCGGGCCGGTCAACAGCGTTCGCTCAGAGCGCCACGGTTTCCGCCGACTTCGACACGGATGCGGCCAGCTGGCGCAGCGTGTTCTTGAAGTTGGCCTGGTCCGTGGTGAACTTCACCAGCGCCTCCTGCGGGTTCAGCCCCGGATACGAAATGGCTTCCCACTCGCTCTTGTCGATCTGGCTCAGCTCGTCGTAGCCCGGCATGTCGGGGGCGAACAGGCTCAGGATGATGCGGTTGTTGATGATGGCGTTGGTGATGTCCTGCACGCCGCCGCCCTTTGCCTCGGGAATGCTCATGGACGGCTTGAACGACGCATCCGTGAACACCACCACCACGCGCGCCGCGTCGCTGCGGTAGCGCCACTTGGTGGCGTCCAGGCTCTGCGTGCCCTTTTCCGTCTGCCCCATGTTGGACACGCGGAACAGCGCATCCAGCAGCGATTCCGGCTCGTCCTCGCCGCCCTCGGCCGTGAGCCCGGCCAGCTGCGCGCGCAGGGCCTCCACGTCGGTGACGAACGGGTTGTCGATGAAGGCGTTCTCGTCGAACTCGAAGTCGCGGTAGCCCACCGCCTTGGCGCGCCAGTCGCGCACCGGCGAGGCGTTGTTCGCGTCGCCCTTGCTGAGCGACTCCACGAAGGTGCCGATGTTGGTCTTGAGCGCGTCGATGGCGGGCGCCATGCTGCCGGACACGTCGATCAGAAAGACGATGTCCGCGACGCCGCGGGTCTTGGTCTGCTGCTGGTCCATTTCGCTTGCCGTCCCGTCAAAGTCCGTACAAAGTTGCGGCGCCGCCGCGGAGCGCGTTCCCCAAAACGGGGTGCGCCGTCCTTGCAGGTTTCAGTCCCGTGGAATGCGTCCGCTCCGGAACGCGGTGGCCGCCGCCGCGGGGCCGGACCGGGAACCCGCGCGAATCACCTGTGTATACCGAACGGTACACTGGATGGCGAACGTCCCCCGAGCGATCCGCCTGATGAGCAACCGGTCGACCCTGCTGGAGCATGCGCTGGCGCTGTTCGCGGAACGCGGATACGACGCCGTGGGCGTAAAGGAGATCTGCGAGGCGGCGAGCGTCACCAAGCCCACGCTGTACCACTACTTCGGCAGCAAGCGCGGCCTGCTGCTCACCCTCGTGCGCGAGCGGTACGCGCCGCTGCGCGATGAGCTTCGCGCGGCGGCGCGCTACGACGGCGACCTGCCGGGCACGCTGGCGCGCGTGGTTCGCGCGTGGTTCGCCTTCGCGGAGCGGGACCCGCGCATGGCCAGGCTGGTGCTTTCGCTCTGGTTCGCTTCGCCCGCCAGCGAGGCGGTGCAGGTGACCGGCCCGTGCGCGGCGGAACAGGTGCGCATGCTGGAAGGGATGTTCGCCGCGGCGGCGCAGAACCACGGCAACATGCGCGGCCGGCAGCGGGCGTACGCACTGTCGCTGCTGGGCGCCATCCACAGCTACGCCGGGCTGGCGCTCAACGGAGGCGGCACGCTGGACGATTCCGTGGCGCGGCAGGTAGTTCACCAGTTCTCGCACGGCATCTACTCGTAGCCGCAACTCGTTTCATCCCGGACTATACCTACCGGTAGATACAGGAGCTTTCGATGGCGGACTGGAACGACGCGGTCTTTTATCACATCTACCCGCTGGGGCTGTGCGGCGCCCCTGCCCGCAACGACTTCAGCGCGCCTCCCGTGGCGCGCCTGGCGGAGTTGCACGGGTGGATTCCGCACCTGCGCGGGCTGGGCGTCACGGCGCTGTACCTGGGGCCGCTGTTTGAATCAACCGCCCACGGATACGACACTGCGGACTACTGGCACATGGACCGCCGCCTGGGGACGGACGACACGCTCAAGGAGCTTGCCGCCGCCCTGCGTGAAGCGGGGATCCGGCTGGTGCTGGACGGCGTGTTTCACCACGTGGGGCGCGACTTCTGGGCGTTCCGCGACCTGCGCGAAAAGGGCGAGGCGTCCGCGTACCGCGACTGGTTCCACGGCGTGGACTTCTCGCGCCGCAGTCCGGCCGGTGACGCGTTCGGGTATGACGGATGGCGCGGCCACTACGATCTGGTGAAGCTGAACCTGGGCAACCCCGCCGTCCGCGAGCACCTGTTCGGCGCCATCCGCTCGTGGGTGGAGGAGTTCGGGATCGACGGACTGCGGCTGGACGTGGCGGAAGACATCGACCCCGGCTTCCTCCGCGCGCTGGCGGATTTTACGCGGGCGCTGCGGCCGGACTTCTGGCTTCTGGGCGAGGCCATCCATGGCGACTACCGGCGGCTGACGGACACGGGGCTGCACTCGGTCACCAACTACGAGGCGTACAAGGGGCTCTACAGCAGCCACAACGACCGCAACTACTTCGAAATCGCGTTCTCCCTCAACCGGCAGTTCGGCGAGGGCGGCGTGTACCGCGGGCTGCCGCTGTACAACTTCGCGGACAACCATGACGTGAACCGCGTGGCCAGCACGCTGCGCGAGCCGGCGCACCTGGACGCGCTGTACACGCTGCTGTTCACCATCCCCGGCGTTCCGTCCATCTACTACGGCAGCGAGTGGGGAATCCTGGGCGCGCGCTCGGCCACGGACGACCACGCGCTGCGTCCGCGGCTGCGCCTGCCCGAGGCCGCGCACCAGGCACCGCGTCCCAGCCTGGCCGGGCTGATCGCGCGGCTTGCGCAGATCCGGCGCGAAACGCCCGCCCTGCGCGCGGGCGAGTACCGGCAGCTGCACGTGGATCACGAGCAGTTCGCGTTCGCGCGCACGCTGGGCGGCAAGGTGGCCGTGACCGCCGTCAACGCGGCGGACGCCCCGGCTACGCTGGAGTTCGCCGTCCCCGCGGCGGACGGGACGGCGTTCGTGGACCGGCTTTCGGAGGGGGAGCGGTCCACGGTGTCGGGCGGGCGAATGCGGCTGGAGATCCCGCCGCGTGGGAGCCGCATTCTGGTTCCGGCGTGACGGCTTCCGGCAGGAGTGGCGCGGGATGGCCCCGCGCCGTAACTGCAGACGCGAGGCGGGAGAGATTCGGTGCGAGATGTCTTATGTCTTATGTCTTATGCCTGCTGTCGGATGTCTGACGTCTGACGTCTGACGTCGGATGGGCGATGCCCGATGTCCTGCCCGACGTCTGATAAGCGATTTTTCGCGGGCAATGCGTGATGGGCGATGTGTGAGGGACGATAGCGACGACGGGCGATGGGCGACGGGTGACGAAAGATGCGTGATAAGCGATGGAGACCACGGGCGGGCGGTGACGGTGCCGTGGGGACGAGCGGTGGAACCCCGGCAATCCGGCGGGGAGCCGGCCTCCCTGAGCGAATGAATCCGCCGCTCGAACAGCGGTAAACCCCGGCTCGTGGCCGCTGTCGCGTCCACGCCCGGGCTTCAACAGCGAAGAAGATCGATGGTCCGGTCTCCGCTCATCCGTCGCGGGGCATCCTGAGGACAAGCAGGCGGAACTCTCTACGGCACCGACGCTTGCGCGCCGGATCATCTACTCTTCGACGAGCGCGGATTGCGTCGACCCACCAATCCCGCCTCACCAATGCAGTTGAAGCCCCGAACGGCGCCTGTGGGCGCCGTGTCGGGGGTTCCCGCTTCTGGAGCGGCGGATTCATCCGCTCTGGGAGGCGGGCGCGAACGGCCGAGTTCATTCTCTCGCGGGATCATCCTCTTCTTATCTCGCGAAAACTCGGATCTCCTCTTTCCCTGAACGCGCGAAACATCCATCGTTCCGCGGCGTAAACGGCGGGCGCACCGGCGCCATCCTCCATCCCCGCGGTATCGTTCTTTGATGATCAAGCGAGTCCTGCTGGCCGTACTTCTCGGCGCGGCGTGCGCGCGCACGGCGGCGGCGCAGTCCACGCGCCCCTGGCTGGCGTGGCGAACCCTGCGCACCGAGCACTTCGACGTGCACTTTCCCGCGGAGCTGGAGCCGTGGGCGCGCGAGGCGGCATCGCGCATGGAAGGCATTCAGGCCGCGGTGGCGCCGCTGGTGGGCAGCACGCCGGACCGCCGCGTCACCGTCGTCATCGACGACCCCGCCGGCGAAACCAACGGCACCGCGTGGTCGTTCCTGCGCACGCCGTACATCCAGCTCTACCCCACCCCGCCGGACCCGCGCTCGTCGCTGGGCAACTCGCGCAACTACACGGAGCAGCTCACGCTGCACGAGTTCACCCACATTGCGCACCTTACCCGCCCCAGCCGCGACCCGTTCACCCGGCTGCGCTCCGTGCTGGCGCTCCCCGGGCAGGGTCCGCTTTCCGTCGCTCCCCGCTGGGTAAAGGAAGGCTACGCCACCTACGTGGAAGGCCGGCTGACGGGAAGCGGACGTCCCTTCAGCGCCATCCGCGCGTCAACCATCCGCCAGTTCGCGCTGGAAGGCCGCCTTCCCGCCTACGGCCAGCTGGATGCCGTCACCGGCGGGTACCAGAGCGGGTCGATGGCCTACCTGACCGGCTCCGCGTTTCTGGAGTGGCTGGCGGCCCGGCGCGGCGAGCAGAGCCTGGTGGACCTGTGGAGGCGGATGTCGGCGCGGCAGATCCGCACCTTTGACGAGGCGTTCCGCGGCGTGTACGGCGGATCGCCCGCGGAGCTGTACGGCCTGTTCGTGGTGGAGGCCACGGCCAACGCGCTGGAGGCGCGGCGGCTGCTGTCCACCGCGGGGCTGGTGGCCGGCGACACGGTGCAGCACCTGACGTGGGGAACCGGCGACCCCTCCGTTTCGGCGGACGGCCGGCACGTGGCGCTCCCCCTGCGCGGGCCGTCCATCCTGTGGTCGCGCATCGTGGTGTGGCGCACGGCGGAGACGGCGGCGGGCGATTCCGCGGCAAACGCCGCGCGCGACGCCCTGCTGCGCCGCGACTCGCTGGACGTGCCCGCGATCCAGGTGTGGCCGCGCCCCCGCACGCCCATCGCCACGCTGCGCCCGGCGGGCGGACTCTACGGCTACTCGCAGCCGCGGTTCATGGGCGCCGACCAGCTGCTGGTGATCCGCTCCGTCCCCGGCGGCGGGGGCGTGCTACGTCCGGAACTGTTCGTGTGGAACTGGCGCCGCAACACCATCCGCCAGGTTACGCACAACGCCGCCATCCGCGCCGCGGACCCCGCGCCTGACGGGAAACGTGCGGCGGCGGTGCAGTGCCGCAACGGCTTCTGCGGACTGGTGATGGTGGATCTGCGCACCGGCGCGCTGACCCCGCTGGCCGGGGGAACGGCGGACCGCGTGTTCGACCGGGCGCGCTTCTCTCCCGACGGGCGCACCGTCGTGGCCGCCATGCAGGAGGGCGGCCGATGGAAGATCGCCGCGGTGGATGCGGCCGGCGGCCCCGTCCGCGTGGTGTACGACGACCCCGCCGCGAGCACGTACGACCCTGCGTTCACGGCGGATGGCGATTCGCTGATCGTGGTCTCCGAGGCGGGCGGCATTCCCAACCTGGCGCGGATCGCCATCGCCGGGGGCGCGCCGGAGCCGCTGACGCGGGTCACCGGGCTGGCCGTGGCGCCGGACGTGAACCGCGCGACGGGTGACGTCTACTTCCTGTCGCTGCACGCGTACGGGCTGGACCTGCAGCGGCTGGACAGCGCCACCGCGCGTCCGGGCGCGATCGTGCAGCTTCCCGCCTCACTGGCCCCCGCCGTTCGCCGGGTGGCGGAAACCGCGCCGGACACGCTCGCCCGCGCGGCGGTCGGCGCGTCGTCGGCATACGGAATCGGACCGCGGTGGATCCGGGTGCTGCCGTGGGGATCCGCCACCGCGGGGACGGGAACGGCGGGCGTCGCCCTCCACAACGCGGACCCCATCGGCAGGCTGTCGCTGATGGCGCGCGGAGGATGGGGCGCGGAGGGCGCTGAGCGCGGTGCGTCCGCCGGCGCGGTCTGGCGCGGAATGCGACCGTCGGTGGCAGCGGAAGCGTTCTTCATCAACCACAACCCGTCAGGCCTGGGCGCGTACGCGGACGACGGATTCGATGCGGACTACGCGGGCGCGGCGGCAAGTGTGCGGAACGCGTGGAACCGCGGGCGGCTGGCGCAGGAGTGGCGGGCGGGTGTTTCGGCGGGGCGGCTGGACCAGGCGGAGGAGGGCGCGAGTGCGCGGACGCTCGCCTTCGGGCGGTACGCGGCCAGCAACAGCGGGCGGCGCGGGCCGCTGTTCACCTCCGGCGGCCTGGCGCTGAGCGGAAGCGGCGGGCAGACGGCGGACGAGCGGTGGGCGCGCGGCGTGGCGGGCGTTTCGCTCGGCCTGGGCTGGGGCGCGCTGGGCCTGCGCGGCGACGCGTCCTACGGCCGGGTGAGCGGGGGCACGCCGCGGTGGGAGCGCTTCACTGTGGGCGGCGCCGGGCCGCTGCTGGTGGACGACGCCGTCCTTTCGCAGCGGATCGCCATGCCGGCGCTGCGATGGGGCGCGCTGGAAGGGGATGAGGTCCTTACCTGGCGCGTCAGCACCGCGTTCGGCGGCGTGCGGCCGTACTACTGGGCGGGGAGCACGGATCCCGACTGGGCGCGCTGGCAGCGGATGGTGGGCGTAGAGATGTCGACGGACTTCGCCGGCCTGCTGTCCGCCGCGCTCCCGTCCTTTCGCGCCACTGGCGGCGTCGCCTACGGCCTGAATGGCCCCTACCGCAACGGCTGGAGCCTGTACACCAGCCTCACGTACACGCCCTGACGGTACACGCCACGGCAGGTGCGGCGCTTCGTCTCTCTGGACCGGAGCGGTGGCGGCTGATGACGGGATCCGTGTGGCGCGAGCAGATCATACAGCAGAAGCCCCGGTCGCATCGCGATCGGGGCTTCTGCTTTACGCGGTGGATCACCTGTGAGTGGACCCGGCCTGTTCCGATGAGCACGGGGACCTTCGTCGAGAGTTCACCGAAACCGCACGCCGCGGATCACGGCCTCTGATGATCTCCATCATCTCCCGTCAGCGCGCGGGCGATGGTGGCGACGGCTTCGGCCTCCGCGGCGGCGCCGACCCCCGCGAACGCGGCGGCGGATTCGTCCAGCGCGCGGCGTGCATCGGCCAGGCGGCCCAGGTCGCGCAGCAGCAGGCCGCGATCGCGCTGCACCTCCGCCACCAGCAGCGGATACCCGCCCGCTCCCGGTACGTCCAGCGCGGCGTCGAGCCTGCGCAGCGCCTCATCGTCATCCGCCATCGCGCGGGCGGCGGCGGCCAGCACCCGCAGCGCATCCGCCCGCCCGCGCGGATCGCCGATGCGTTCGAAGCGGCGCAGGGCGCGCCGGCCCATCGCCTCGGCCAACTCGCCGTCCCCCGCGCGGGCGCGGAGGAACGCACGTTCCGTTTCCGCCAGCGCAATCACCGTCTCCGCATCCGTCGCCGAAGCGGCGCCCGTCGCGTCCGACACGCTTCCCGCCAGCTGAATGGCGCGCAGGCAGTGTGCGTCCGCGTCGTCCGCAAAGCCCAGGTCGCGAAAGGTGATCCCCAGGTTGTGGTGGGTCTGCGCCAGGCCGAGCACGTTGCCGGCGGCCTGGTACGCGGCCACCGCGCGCTGGTAGTTCACCAGAGCTTGGTCGCGCCGGCCGCGCACGTTGCACAGAATGCCCAGGTTGTTGCTGGCCCGGGCGGCAAAGGGCTGGTCAGACCATTCCACCGCGTACGCCAGCAGTTCCTCGAAGCGAGCCTGCGCCTCGTCCATCCGTCCGGCCTCGAACAGCGCATTGCCCAGCAGATTGACGGCTTCCGCCGCCAGCCGCCGGTCTCCCCGCCGTCGCGCGCCGGCCTCCGCGAAGGCGCCCATCTCCAGCGCCCGCGCGGTTTCCCCCGTCTGCCGCAGCGCGGCGGCAACGGCATACGCCATCTCCGGCTCCGCCGCCAGAACGTCCGCCGGCACCTCCGCCGCGCGGCGGGCCAGGACGCGCCACTCCCCCGCGGCACGCAACGCGCGCGCCTCGTCCAGCGTCAGGGGCGGGAGAGCGGACGGTGTCATCAAACGTATCCGCTCAGCGCGCCTGGCGGGTGCCGCCGGCCAGCGCGTAGCCGGTGAATCCGGTGATGTCGCCGCGCACCTCTGCCAGGTCGTGCAGGCGCAGATCGCCAATGCGCGTCCAGTCCTGCCCCGGCGCCTCCCGCCGCCAGAACCCGAACTCGAAGTCGTCGTCCTGCCCATCCACCCGCCCGTCGCCGTTGAAGTCCGGGTTGGCGAACGCGTACGACACCCGCAGTTCGGCCGGCTCGCGGTCGAAACGCATCCCCGATGGCGCGAACTGGAACTCGAAGCGCGACGGATCCGGCATGTCGATGGTGATGCGGATGGAATCATCTTCCGCCAGCGCCGTTCCGTCCGGCCGGCGCATCCGCGTGTTGCCGCTCACCCGGAAGCGGAGCAGGTCCTCTCCCTGGCTCTGTCCGGCCCGCGGCTGATAACGGATGCGAACCTCACGGTTCTCGCCCTGAACGGCCCAGAACTCCGCGTGCACGGCGGCCACCGGCGGCGCGGAAGACGACGCGCGCAGAAAGACGAGATCGCCGGGTTCCACCCCTCCGCCGCCACCGGAGGGGGAGCGCTCGCACGCCGCCAGCAGCGCGAGCGAGGCGAGAAGGACGCGGGACGTGAGGTACTTCGGCATGATCGGCTTGACTGCGGGTGCGGAACGTTCGGTTGGCGACGGGGATGGGCAAGGCGCGCACCGGCTGGTTTCCCGCGCCGTTGCTGAAAATACGCCGGATGAGTCTGTCCGGGCGTGACGCGGGTGTCTCATTCCGCTACACCCTCCGCATCGCCGGTCAGCAGGCGGTACAGGCGGGACCGGCTGATGCCGAGCGCGTCGGCCGCGGCGCTCTTGTTCCCCTCCACCCGCGCCAGCATGGCCTCCGCCGCGGCGCGCTCGATCTGGTCGAGCGTAGCGGGAAAAGGCAGTTCGCCGCTTCCGCCGCGGTGACCGCCGCTGGCGGAAGAGGGATCGCCGCCGTGGAACAGGTCCTCCGGCCGCAGCGGCCCGTCCGCCAGCAGAAGCGCGCGTTCCAGCCCGTTGCGCAGTTCGCGGACGTTGCCGGGCCACGAATGCGCCATCAGCGCGCGGCGCAGCGTGGGGGAAAGCGCGGGCGCCGTCATCCCGTACTGCGCGGCCAGGGTGCGGAGAAAGTGCTCGGCCAGCAGCAGCACGTCATCCCCACGGTCCCGCAGTGGCGGGAGGTGGATGGGGATGACGCTCAACCGGTAGAACAGGTCCTCCCGGAACCCGCCCCGCCTGACCGCGGCGGCAAGATCCACGTGCGTGGCGGCAATGATGCGGACGTCCACCTCGCGGCCGCGCACCGCGCCCACCCGCCGCACCTGCTTTTCTTCCAGCGCCTTGAGGATCTTGCCCTGCAGCACTAGCGGCAGGTCGCCGATCTCGTCCAGAAAGAGCGTCCCGCGGTCCGCCGCCTCGAACAGTCCCGGCTTGGCGGTGCGCGCGTCGGTAAACGCGCCCTTCTCGTGTCCGAAAAGCTCGCTTTCCAGCAGCGTGGGCGGAATGGCGTTGCAGTTGAGCTCGATGAACGGCCCCGACGCGCGCGGCCCGTTGCGGTGGATGGCCTGGGCGATGAGTTCCTTGCCGGTTCCCGTCTCTCCCGTCACCAGAACGGTCGCCTGCCCGCGCGGAATGATGCGCGCCGCGCGGTCCAGCGCCGCGCGCAGGGGCGGGCTGCGGCCGATGATGCGGCCGAAGTCAAAGGCGCGCCGCTCCGCCTCTTCCAGCCGTCCCGCGGCGGCGCGCGCGTCCCGGCGCGCGGCCCGGTCGCGGATTTCCGCCCGCAGCGCATCCACGTCCCCCGGAAGCGCGAAGTAGTCGGCCGCCCCCGCCCGCACCAGCGCCGCCGCCAGCCGGTGATCCGCGCGCGCCCCCACCACCAGCGGAGCCGGTGCCCCGGCGGCCGCCAGTTCCCGCAGCGCGCCCTCCGCCTCCTCCTCCACTCCCGCCACCGCCAGCACCAGCGCGACCAGCTCCGCCGCCGGGCCCGTTTCGCCCGCGGCGGTGACGACGCGGGATTCGGCACGGGCGAGCGCCGCCAGTTCCGGCCACAGGGCGGAAAAGGATTCGCTGCGGGCGAGGACGGCGAGGGTGCTCACGAAGGACGGGAAAAGGTGACGGCGGAACGATTCGTCGCGGCGCGCGCCGGAGTGTATCGAATCGAGACACGATAACCGTGGAGGGCACTTCCGCGCCAGCCCTGCCCGGAGACACGGAAGCGCAAGCGGGAGAGGGGGTTGCGGCGCAAACGGACGGCGGTGGCCGTGCTGGCGCCCGCTCTGCCTTGTACCGGAGCCGAGCGCCGCCGCACCGGCCGGCGCGAACCGCACCGTTCCGGAGAACGTACCGATGAAGATCATCTCCCTCTTCGCCGCCGGCCTGCTCGCGCTGGGCACCTGCGCCGACAACCCGGCCTCCTCGTCCGCGGACGCCGGACGCGTTTCGCTCCGCTTTGGCGTGAACGGCGCGTCGTCGTCGCAGACGGCGCGGCAGACCGCGGGAACCGACCGCCTCGTACTCACGGGCGCCAACGGCACCCTCGTCATCGACGATCTGCGCCTGGTGGTGTCGCGCTTCCGGCTGAAAGGGGATGACGACCGCTCCACCTGCACGGGCGACGACTGCGACGACTTCAACGCCGGACCCATGTTCATCGATCTGCCGCTGGGTCCCACGGCCGCCGCCGTCGCGTCGGGCACCATTCCGGCCGGCACCTACCGCCGCGTGGACTTCCGCGTCCGCGACCTGGACGACAACGAAGAAAACCCGTCGGAGCGCGCGGGGATCGATTCGCTGCGCGCGCGCATCCTGGCCGAAGTCCGCGACTGGCCGCGGAACGCGAGCATGATGGTGGTCGGCACCTTTACGCCCACCGGCGGCACCGCCGTACCCTTCCGCGCCTTCCTTCGCACACGCTTCGACGTCCGCCTGGAGCTGTCTCCCCCGCTGGCCGTGGGCCGCGGTGAACAGCGCAGCCTGGACGTGCTGGTGGATCCCGCCGCGCTCTTCCGCAGCGGGGGCAATGTGGTGAACCCCGCGCAGTCTTCCGGCCTCCGCGACCTGGAAGATCACGCCGGGCGCGGGTTCAGCGGGCACGGCCACGGCTCGGATGACGGCTCCGATGACGACCACGGCGGACACGGCCACGGCTCCGACGACGGCAGCGGCGACGACCACGGCGGGCACGGTCGCGGCTCGGACGACTGAACGCCTCGCGTCGTATTCTGAATTGTATGCCCCGCCCGGCTCTCCAGCCGGGCGGGGCATCCACTTTTTCCCCTTTCCGCCAATAACCCGCGCATCTGCTGGTGATTTTCTTCTGATCTCCCTTCTCCACGGCGATACGGAGCGCGCCTTCCGGGCCAGCGGTGGTTTTTGTTCACTCTGTCCACTGGCCCCGTGGATACGGACGGATTTACGTTTATTTCCAGCCGTACCGTGAGACAAATCCATGCGCGGAGAACCCTCCATGAAGCTCGTTCGCCCCAAACGTGCCCGACGATCCTCCCGGCCCTGGGTGATTCCGCCCGGTCTGCTGGTGCTTCCCGAGCCCTTCGAAGGCTTTCAGGTGCTCGATGAAACCCGGAGCGAACTCGGCGTGCTGCTCTGGCAGTCGCTGCGCGACGTGGACCTGTGGGCGGCCACGCCCCCGGAAGCGCGGCCGGACCTGTTCACCCCCAACGCGCTGGGCATCCGCCGCCTGCGCATCGCCGCCGAGCTGGCCGCGGATTCGCCCATCCGCCTGCTGCTGGAAGGGATCTCCGAAGTACTGAGCCCGTCCCCGGGGGCGGGGGACACGCAGCTGTCCGAGCTGTGCGAATCCGTGTCGCGCTGGGCCAGCGACATGGAGTGGCCGCGCACGGCGCTGGCCTTTGCGCAGCGCTCCGCGCTGGCGGCGCCGGAAATGGCCGGGCCGGCGTACCTGGTGGCCCTGGTGGCGCGCCGGTCCGCGGACTACCGCCGGTCGGAAACGTGGTTTCGCCGCGCGCTGGCGCTGGCCCGCCGCAACCAGGACTGGAAGTACTACGGCCTGGCCCACATGGGGCTGGCCAACCTGCACATGCAGCGGGGCGACGCGCCCTCCGCGCGGGCCCGCCTGCTGCGCGCGCTGCGGGCCGCGCGGCGCTACGGCGTGTGGTCCGTGCGGCCGTTTGCCCTCCACGACCTGTTCTGCATCGCCGCCACGGCCAGCGGCACCAACGGCGAGCAAGCCGAGGCGTACGCCCGCGCCGCCTACCGCGGCTACGGCCGCCGCCACCCGCGCCTTCCCGCGCTGGCGCACGACGTCGCGTGGTTCTGGATGCTGCGCCATGATTTCGAGCGGGCGCTTCCCGTGTTCCGCGCGGTGCTCCGCCACGTGCCCCGGCCCACCGAGCGGATGGTGGTGCTGAGCAACGTGGCCCGGGCCGCCGCGGGCGCCGGCGACCTGCACGGGTTCGAGTCGGCATGGAAGGACGTGTGGCGGCTGCGGGAAACGCGCACCGACGGCGAGCGCGTGGCCGAGGCGATGGTGAACCTGGCCCACGGCGCGCTGGCCGCGGGCGACCTTACCCGGCTGGAAATGGCGGCCAGCCACGCCGTCCGTGTCGCCACGCTGCGCGACGAGGCGCAGCACCGCATGGCGGCCGAAGACCTGCTCGCCCGGGGCAAGGGAATGACGCCGCGACGCCGCCGGGGTCGCGGGCGGGGCGCCCGGCAGCGTCCGCCGCTGCCGCCCCTGCGCCCGGCGGAGGCCAGCCCCGCCGACCGGCTTGCGTCCGCCCTGGTGCAGGCGCTGCAGGAGGTGCCGGTGGAGCCGTGACGCGCGCGGGGCGGCATTCCCCCGCCCCGCGCGCCTCGGTTCAGGTGCCGGAGCCCAGCGCCCCGCCCCAGTCGCCCGTGGAGTCCGCGGGCGGATGGTCCGGCGTGGACGGGGGCGGGGTGAGGTCGCGTCCGGCGCCGGTGGGGGCCGTAAGCCCGTCCGTGCGGGTACAGGCGCCCGCCGTGGCGAGCAGGGCGGCGGCGAGCGTGAATCGAAGGATGCGCATGTCGAGGAATCTCCCGTGCGGGTGTGGATGGCGGGCGGACCGCGTCCGCCCGCATCCAACGTAGTGTGCGCTGTTTACTTCGTACACTTTGTAACGGACGCGCACGACCCCGCGTCGCCATGCCCGTCGTCCGGTGTGTGGCGGGAGAGGATGGGAATCGCGGTGGATGGAGGATGGTTTCCGGGCCGGATGCGCTGCACCGCGCGCACCCGTGTCGCGCGGTGGCCGCTTTGTCCGTGGCGCTCCGGGGTGGCCTCCGGAGCGGCGGCGGGAGTAGGTTGGGGACGGTGGATGGCAGCCCCGCAGCCGTGGAGAACGCGATGCCCGACTTTCCCGACCACCCGCTGATCCTGGGCCACCGCGGCGCGCCGCGAGAGGCGCCGGAAAACACCATGGCCGGCTTCCGGCTCGCCCTTCTGCACGGCGCGGACGGGGTGGAGTTGGACGTGCAGCCGACCATCGACGGCGTGCCCGCCATCATCCATGACCCCACGCTGGAGCGCACCACGGGGCGCGGGGGGCACGTGGCCGCGCTGCCGTGGGCGCGCATCGCCCAGCTGCGCACGGGGGAGGAGCCGGTTCCGCAACTGGAGGAGGTCGCCGCCTGGGCGGCCGAGGCGGACGCGTGGGTGAACGTGGAGATCAAGTCGCCGGGCGCGGAGGAGCAGGCGATCGCGGCGATCGTGGCGGCGGGACGGCTGGAGCGGACGGTCTTTTCTTCCTTCTATCCCGCCATCCTGGCGCGCATCGGGCAGATCGCGCCGCACGCCGCGCGCTACTTTCTTACCGAGTGGTGGGACGACGACGTGCGCGCGGCGGTGCGGGACCTGGGGGTGCACGGGGTGTGTCCCCACCACCGGATCGCCACGTCCGCCTTTCTGGACGAGATGCGCGGCGCCGGGATGGGTGTGGTGGTGTGGACGGTGGATGAGCCGGACCGCATCCGCGAACTGGTGCGCGCCGGGGTGACAGGAATCATCAGCAATCTTCCCGCGCTGGCGGTGGGCGTGCTGCGCCAGGAGCGGGGGTGAGGGCGGGCGGGACGGGCTCCGCCGCGCGCAAGTGCAGGCTGGCGCGGCGCTTGCCCCGTCCGGGGCGTGAGCGCGCCGTGGGGGCGCGCCGGACCGTGATCGGCAAGGAATGAACATCCGCATCCTCATGGGCGCGGCGCTTCTGGCGCTGGCGTCCCCCGCGCTGTGCGCGGCGCAGCGCGACACCATCCGCATCGGCCAGCCGCGCGACACCACGCGTGCTCCGGTGCGGCGCGACAGCCTGCGCATCGCCGTGCCGGCCAACGTGCCGCCGCCTTCGGACACGCGGCCGTGGGTGCCCGCGCCGGAGGGGGACACGCTCACGGTGGCCGTGGCGGACAGCGTCTTTGATTCCGAGGCGACGCACGCCCTGGTGAACCGGGTGATCCAGTCCGGCAGCACCGTTCCCGCCGGGCTGGACGACTACCTGGCGGACATGCGGAGCGCCATCTACCTCTCCATCCGCTCCGACACGGCGCAGGGGGGTGAGATCCCCGTCACCGTCGACGAGCTGGCGGGAGAGGTGAGGTGGGCACGCACCGGCGCGGTGGAGCAGACCATCCAAGGGCACCGCATCCGTCTGCTGGCGCCCACGCCGTATACGGTGGGCTCCATGCTGGAGGCGCCGTGGATCGTGCCGCACCTGTACGGCAACACCATCGACATCTTTTCCCTCGCGGCCACGCCGGCCAACCGGTCGCGGGTGGCGCGCGCGGTCCATCCCTTCTCGTACCGGGGAATCGACTTCTACCGCTACACGGCGGGCGACACGGTGCGCGTGACCACGCGCGAGGGCCGGCTCTCCCTGGTTCCCGTCACCGTGCGCCCGCGGCCGGGAAAGCTGGAGGAAGCGAACGACCTGCGGCTGGTGGCGGGCACCTTCTACGTCGACGTGGACCGCGCCGCCATCGCCCGGGCGCGCTTCGGCTTCGTGGAGCGGGGCAGCGTGCTGTCGCTGACGGAAACGGGCGTCTTCTTCGAGCTGGAAAGCGGGCTGGTGGGCGGGCGCTACTGGCTCCCGTACCGGCAGCGGCGGGAGATCCAGGTGTCGTCGCCGCTGCTGGGCGGCGCGGCGGCCATCCGCCTGGTCACCATGTTGTCGGACTTTCAGCTGAACCAGGGATGGACGCCGGAGCGTGCCGGGTCGCGCCTGGCGTGGCGGCTGGAGGATGGCGCGTTCGCGGGATGGCGCGGGGTGGGCGACGAGACCGACGTGACGGACATCGCCGACTTCGCCGACCTGCGCGCCGTGGTCCGCCCGCCGGGAAGCACGCGCGGCGTGCAGATCGTGCCGCGCTACCGGCAGAGCGACCACCTGTTCCGCTACAACCGGGTGGAGGGCGCGTTCGTGGGGCTGGGCGCGCGCATTCAGCCGGCGGACCCGGACCGGCGCGACTGGGACGTGTACGCGCACGCCGGCTACGCATTCGCGGAAGGCACGCCGCGCGGCGAAGTGGTGGCCAGCTGGCATCCGGACGCGGCCTCGCGCGAGCCGGGCCCCCGCTACTCCGCCACGCTGGGCGCCTACCGCCGGCTGCGCGACATGACCTCGTTCCGCCCGCCGGTGGAGTTCGAGCTGGGGTACACGCTGAGCGCGGCGCTGGGCGGATACGACGTGCGCGACTACTACGACGCGGCGGGCGCGGAACTGTTCGGCACGCGGCGGTCGGGCAACTGGCTGGCGCGGCTGGGCGGGCGCGTGGAGCGGCACGATTCCGTCACGCGCAACACGGAAAGCTTCGCCTTCGGCACCGCGGGCGACTTTCCCACGGTGGCCGCCGCGCAGCCGGGAACGCACGCCGCGGCGGAAGCCACGCTGCGCTACGCCCGCGGCAGCGGCGCGTTCGGCGTCAGCCGCGGGTTCATCGCCCAGGTGACGGCGGACCAGGGGCTGGCCGACTTCTCCATCACCCGCGCCACCGCGCTGCTGTCCGCGCGCTTTCCGTCGCGCTACCTGACGGTGATCGGGCGTGTGGACGCAGGAACGGTGCTGGGCACGGTGCCCGCCCAGTTCCTGTACCGCTTCGGCGGGATCGAGGGGCTGCGGGGGTACGAGCGCAACGAGTTCGGCGGGACGAGCGCGGCGCTGGGGCGCGCGCGGCTCCTCTTCAACCTGCCGCCGTACACCAGCGAGCCGCTGCTGCGGGTGGGCGGGTTTCTGGTGCCGCCGCTGCGGCCGGCCCTCGTGGTGTCGGGGGATGCGGGGTGGTCGGGGGTGAACGACCGCTCGGCCCGCGCGCTGGAGCGGCTGGGCGCGCGGGAAACGGACGGGGTGCGCTCGTCCTACGGCGCGGGGCTCAGCCTGTTCGAGGACGCGGTGTCGGTGGAGTACGTGTGGCCGGGCGACGGCGGGACGGGAAAGTGGTACACGGGGTTCGTGGCGTATTTCTGAGCGGATGCGGTCCCGTCCTTGCGAGCGGACGCGGACTGATTGCACGCTGCGGGATCAGACCCCGAACACCGAACCAGGACCGGAGCCGGACATGTCCTCCATCAACCGCCCCCTCGCGGGACCCGTGCTGGCCTTTGACCTCGACGAGCAGATCGCCGCGCTGCGCGCCGAGGAGCCCTACCGCCGCAGCGGGCGGGCCGGGCGTACGCTGGCCAAGAGCGGCCGCTTTCGCCTGACGCTCACCGTCATGAGCAAGGACAGCGACATCGGCATGCACCACGCCGACAGCCCCATGACGCTGCAGGTGCTGCACGGGTCGCTGCGCTTCCGGGCCGGCGGGCAGGAGTACACGCTGGACAGCGGCCAGGTGCTGTTCTTTGGTCCGGGCGAGGCGCACGACATCCGCGCCGGCGAGGACAGCGCGCTGCTCATCACCATTTCCGCCGTGGGCGACGACTACCGCCCCGAGGAAACGGCCAACGCCTGAGGCGTCCGCATCCGTGCGGAAACCACAGCCCGGGCCGCGCGCGGTCCGGGCTGTGCCGCATGCGGCCGGCGCGGCAACATCCAACCCATCCACTGCTCATGAAGCGCAGTCTCGCTCCCCTTCTGGCGCTCGTGCTGGCCGCGGCCTGCAACCGCTCGCCCAGCGGCCCCGTGCGCCCCGAGCCCGCCTACAACATCCTGTTCCTGGGCGCTCCGTCGGGCGCGCTGTCCTTTACGCCCACCGGGGTAGACCTGCGCAGGGTGGTGGGATACGCGGAGTTCGGCGGGCAGACGCGGGCGGTGCTGTGGCAGGGCGGGGCATTCGACGAGATCGGGCCGCGGCCCCCGGCCGGGTGCTCGTCGGAGGCGCTGGCGGTGTCCGCCGGATACGTCGTGGGCGCGGTACGCTGCGCCAACGACGTGTACGGATGGTCGTATCCGGACGACCTGGGGCGCGCGGATGCCCGGCCCTACGAGCTGCGGGACGTGAACGCGAGCGGCGTGGTGGCGGGAACGCTGTATCCGGCGCCGTTCGGCGAGGCGCGCCGGCGCGCGTTCGTGCGCGAGCGCGGCGCGTTGCGCGAGCTGCTCCCTCCCGGCGCCACGGCCAGCGAGGCGGTGGGGATCGCGAATGACGGGAGTGTGGCGGTAAACGCGTTTTCCGCCTGCGATTCGGTGGTCTGCGCGGAGCACCGCGTCTTTCTGCTGCGCGAGGGGGAGTGGCTGGAGGTGCCGCGCCCCGGCAGTTCGCCGCGGCGCGGGGCCACGGCGGTCAGTTCCGACGGGCGCGTCGCGGGCCGGGTAGAGGCGGGGGAGCCGTTCATCTGGCGCCCGCGCCGCCGCGTGACGGCCATGAGCGTGATTCCCGGGACGCAGGTGGACGTGCGTGGCGTGAACGAGCGGGGGCTGGTGGTGGGCACGGCCCGCACGGAGGCGTCGCTCGCGCGGCCGGACCGCGCGGTGGCGTGGGGCGGCGGGCGCCAGTACCTGCTGACGGAGCGGCTGCAGGCCGGTTCGCCCTGGCAGGTGGAGGCGGCTGTGGGGATCGATGACGAGGGTGACATCGCCGCCACCGGCACCGACACCAGCTCCGGCCGCAAGGGCGCCATCCTCCTCACGCCACCACCGGAGCAGTAGCGGCGGACAGTCGCCATCGGCGATCCGCCCCAAACGCAGACGCCCGGCCGCAGAAGCGGCCGGGCGTCCGAACCCCGGGGACGTGCCGCCACTGGCGCGACGGTATAGGACGACCCGGGGAATTGTTCGTCCAATTTAGGCACGAACTCTACTACCCGCAATCTGTCCATGCGGATGGAGCCGCAGTCTCTCCCCCGCATTCGAGGCCCGCTGTTCCGAATGCCAGAAGGGACCGCTCGGGTCACGGTAGTTATCGAACAGAAACCGCGACCGCCAACAGTCCATGGTGCCAGTCCGAATCGATACCGATTCCTTGGTGCGCGGCGAGCTTGCAAGCCGCTTGAACCGTTGTTCAGAAGCGGATGATGAGGAGAAAAGGCTGAATGTCCGAACCGGATTCCCCCTCGATGGATGACGCCCTCTGCTTCGTGTTTCGCGGCGGCGAGCTGCTGGTGCGCGTGGATGGCGCGCTGGCGCTCGTGCCGCGCGGGCGGGACGTGGCGGCGCTGCTCGCGGCTGGGACGCCGATCGCTGCGGGTGAGATGGGCGGGGCGGAGTGCCTGGCGCTGGCGGTGGATGCCGAGTCGGCCGCGCCGGAGGGGATGGAATTCCGCGGACTGCGCGGCCTGCACGCGGTGCTCGGCGCGGACGAGTTCCGCATGGCGGGACGCGCGTCGCAGGTGCTGGAGTGGGACCGTGCGCACCGCTTCTGCGGCCGCTGCGGCTCGCCCACCGAGCCCGGCGCCGAGCCGCTGGCCCGCGCCTGCACCGGCTGCGGCGCCGTTCACTACCCGCGGCTGAGCCCCGCCGTGCTGGTGTCCGTCGTCCACGGCGACCGCATTCTGCTGGCGCGCGGACCCCATTTTACGCCGGGGATGTACAGCGTGGTGGCGGGATTCGTGGAGCCCGGCGAGACGCTGGAGGAAACGTGCATCCGCGAAGTCCGTGAAGAAGTGGGCGTGGAGATCACGGACGTCCGGTACGTGGCCAGCCAGCCGTGGCCGTATCCCAGCCAGGTAATGATCGCATTTGCCGCCACCTACGCGGGCGGCGACATCGTCCCGCAGCCGGGGGAGATTGAAGACGCGCGCTGGTTTTCGGTGGATGAACTGCCGATGGTTTCCGCGCCGCTCAGCCTGTCGCGCGCGCTCATCGACCGGTTCGTGCGCGGGCAGGGCGGCGATCCCGCGCGGCTCCGCGACCCGCGGTCGCCGCCGGCCTGAGAGCTTCGTGCACGGCCCTTGCTAGGTGCGCGCCGCCTACGCCCTTCAAGGAGACGTGAATGAGACATTTGTTGCGAAGCGCTGCCGGGATGGCGATGACGCTGTCCGTGCTGGCGCTGTCGGGATGTGTGGTAAAGGACAGCACCGATGACGACGCCGGAAACGCCGCGCAGACGACCACCGCCGCCCCCGCGCCCACCGCGGGCACGGCCCAGGCGCCCGCCACGCCGGCGCCCGCGGCCCAGCCCGCGCAACCGGCGGTGCCCGCGTCCAACCTGCGGCTGGAAGTGAACGTCGCCGAACGCGAACTGTACGTGTATCGCGGCGACGAGCGCGTGTCGACGCACAAGGTGGCGGTGGGCACGAGCGAGTGGCCCACGCGCACCGGCGAGTGGACCATCGGGCAGGTGGTGTGGAACCCGCGCTGGATTCCGCCCACGGAGCAGTCGTGGGCCGAGGACCGCGAGCCCAAGGAGCCGGGTGACCCGGACAATCCGCTGGGCCGCGCGCAGTTGGTGTACGATGCGCCGCGCTCCATCCACGGCACCAACCAGCCCGCGTCGCTGGGCAAGGCGGCGTCGCACGGCTCCATCCGCATCGCCAACAGCGACGCCATCGCGCTGGCCAGGCTGGTGATGGAAGAGGGCGGCGCCGGCAAGGACGACGCGTGGTACGAACGCGTGCAGGCCAATCGACGCGAGCGCATGGACATCGCCATCCCCAATCCCATCCCCATCCGCGTGGTGTCGGGAAGCGGTGGCGGTGAGAGCGGCGGCTCCAGCGGAAGCGAAAAGGAAAAGGACAAGAGCGGCGCCTGATCCGGCGTCGCGAGCGAACGAACGGCCCGGGAGCACATGCTCCCGGGCCGTTTTCTCATTCCGGCCGGAATGGGGTCAGCGGTTGCCCCTTCCCGCCATCCGCCGGGCGAGCGCTTCCAGGTTGCGGATTTCCTGAAGATAGACGGGCCGCATCAGCCGGGGCGCGGCCAGGCGCTCCACCATGCCGCGCACCCCGCCCCGCGTCCACGCGGTGGCGATGGTCACTTCGCACCGCTTGCCGCCATCGCGCGGATCTACGGTGAACGTTGTCACCATGTCGGATTCCACGTCGCTTTCCACCAGCACGCGGCCGGGCTCCGGCTCGGTGGCGCGCATGCGGAGCGTCCGCATGCGCGGCCCTTCCTTGATGTCCACGCGGAACAGCGTGCCCGCGCCGCGCCCGCCCTCTTCCACGACCAGATCACCGAAGTTGGGGCGCGGCAGGATCCTGGGATGCGCTTTCCGGTAGTCGGTCAGAATGCCGTAGACGGTCGCGGCGGGCGCGTCCACGGGGGCGGTTACGGAAACGTCGATGCGAGCCATGCCTTCCGCGGCGGAAAAGGAAAAGGGCTACCGGCGGATTCCGCCAGCCACGTGCTGGTCGGTGATCTTCAGGTGCCGCTCGATCTCCTGCTCCATGTACAGCGCCTGGTCGCGGTCGTAAAGCCCCGTCACCAGCGCGATCTGCCGGCCGTCGGTGGCGCGGGCCATGACCGAATACGACACGGATGTACCGCTGCGCGACCGGCTGAACTTCTCCTCGCAGTACAGCTGCTCAAGCTGGATCGTGGGAATGTCGCGGTTGCCCGGCCACGGGAGCGGGCCGTGGTTCACGGTCAGGTGCCCGCGGCCGGCCACGATGCGCGTGCGGTTGACGTACATGGCCGCCGTGGAGTACGCGATCACCAGCCCCAGCGCAACGTGCAGCAGCGGAAACACCAACATGATCACGTCGCCGACGGCGAACGCCATGGCGTACCAGACGGCCAGAAACCCGAACCACATGATGCAGAACACCGTCAGAAAGATGGCGGTGCAGGCGTACCACCGCCGCTCGATGCGCAGTTCGCCGCCCACGGTGGAGACGGACAGCAGCGGCGGCAGCGGAACCGGCAGCGCGGGCGATCCTTCCGCCGGGACCGCGGCGCCGTCGGTGAGGCCGGTGGCGGCTTCCGGGCGAAGGTCCACGAGCGTCTGGCAGACCCGGCAGCGCGCGGCCATGGTCAGCAGGTTCATGTCTTCCGCGGGGATGCGGGATCCGCAGGAGGGGCACTGCACGCTTCTGCTGCTCGGCACGGGCGGTAGCGTTCTGGACGGATTCGGGGATTGGGGTCGGGCGTGGCGCTGTCGCTGGCAGTGCAGTCCGCGGAGGCGGACTTCGTGTTTATCGAGGCGCAGTTTCAACCGCCGGACCGGGGCCGGCCGTTTACGCCGCTGTCGGGTTCGGGATGATCATCGGCCGAACCCGCGGCGCGGATGGGCCGCCGGTCCTCACGGAAGCGGACGCCAGGGGTCATCTGGATTGAAGTGCTGATAGACGGCGCGCGAGACGGCGCGGATCAGCCGGTAGCCCTCGTTGTCCGGCTCGTAGCTCTCGTCCGTCTGGTCGGCGGTGATGACGGCGAGCACGTAGTCACCCGTAGGCGCGTTCACCAGCAGCACCTCGGAACGGGAGCGGTCCACGAAGCCCTGCTTGGTGGCGGCCTGCACCGTGGGCGGAAGCTGCGAGACGGCGACGTCCTTCCAGTAGCTGTTGGTGAGCATGCGGTACATCCGCTGCGAGGCGCGCGGCGAAACCGCCCGCCCCTCGCGGATCATCACCATCGCCTCGGCGATTTCGCGCGGCGTGGTCTGCCCCCAGCCGTAGACGGAGCGCGCCGCCTCGCGCCCGGGCGTGCGCGAATTGACGCGCGTCTGCACGAAGCCGTGCGCATCCATCCACTCGTTTACCGCCGCGCCCCCGCCCACGAGCGCCTGAAGCCACAGGCTGGCGACGTTGTCGGAAACCGTGAGCATCAGAAAGGCGAGTTCCGACACGGGGAGCGTGTCGCCCGCCGTCATGTATCCCACCACGTCCGTGGGTTCCACGTAGCGGTAGTTCAACGTGTCGGGATAGGGAACGCGGGCATCCAGATCCAGCCGTCCCTGCTCCACCTGGTCAAAGAGCGTGAGCAGGATGGGCACCTTGATCATGCTGGCCGTGGGGAACACGGAATCCGCGTTCATCACTGCGCTCCGCCCCGTGGGCAGGTGGCGGACATAGATGCCCACGCGGCCGTGAAAGCCGCGCGCCAGGCTGTCGAGCGTGGCGGCGAGCACCGGGTCCGTGTGCGCGGCCGGTGGCGGCGTCTGTGCCCTGAGCGGCGCGGCGGCCAGCAGCAGGAGCAGGAGCAGCGGATGGCGCTTGATCATCATCGTCACGCGGCGCGGGTGGCGAGCGCTCGCTCGATGCGGCTGTCCGGAATCAGCCAGACGAGCGCAACCACCACGTACAGCGCGCCCGCGATGGCCGGCTGCACGAACGCCATTGGAATCGCGATCAGGTAGAGAACGGGAGACAGCTTTCCCTTGAGGTCGCGCGCGGTGGCCCGCGCCAGCAGCGAATCGTGCCCCTCGCGCCGGATGATGACGCGCTGCAGCAGCCAGTACGCGATTGCCGCCATCAGCATCACGAATCCGTAGACGGCCGCGGGCGCGGAGGCGAAGTGGTTTTCGCCCATCCAGCCGGTGACAAAGGGGATCAGCGAGAGCCAGAACAGCAGGTGCAGGTTGGCCCACAGGATCGCGCCATCCACGTGCTCGGTGACGTGAAGCATGTGGTGATGGTTGTTCCAGTAGATGCCCACGTACACAAAGCTCAGCACGTAGCTCAGGAACACGGGGATGAGCGGGGTCAGCCCGGAGAGGCTGGCGTCGTGCGGCACCTTCAGCTGCAGCACCATGATGGTGAGGATGATGGCGAGAACTCCGTCGCTGAACGCTTCGAGCCGTCCGGTACCCATCGTGATCCGTGTGTCGGGTGTATCGGTTGGCGCCACGGGTGGCGCGGCGGCGGGGAACCGCGGGAGGAGCGGGCATCAGCCCGGCGGGCGCGCGATGATGATCATCTCTGGCGCAAACTGCGGGTTCCTATCCCCACGCACCAGAGAAGCGCGTCACGGTTTACGACATCAGCGGCGCTTTCGGGGCGGGGTGGCGAGGCTGGCCTGAAAGCGATCCAGCTTTTCCCACTCTTCACGCAGTTCCCGCGTCAGCAGGGCGAACGCCTCCTGCCCCGTGGTGCCCCTGAACGCGAGGTGTTCCAGGCAGGAAACGCTGAGCGCGTTGCGAAGATGCGCCTCGCCCGTCTGCCAGACACGCTGCGCCAAGTGCACGCAGCGCTTCAGCCGGGGCAGGTCCCGCTCGTTGATCGCGCGCTGCATCAGCCCCGCGAAATCGCCCATCTGCATGTGCAGCAGCCCATCGTTGTCCCGAACGTCTTCCTCGAGTTCGGGAAACTCGTGCAGCAGCACATCCACGAATTCAGGTCCCGTCAACCCTCCCTCCATCGTGGATCACCACTCGGCGCGTCAGGCTTCATTCCGATGTTCCTCGGGGCTGAGGTTAATCGCGGATCGCCGTTGCCGCCACTCGTGGCGCATTGCGGGGAACCACTCGGCCTCGTGTTCGTCGGCGGGCTGGCGGGCGGGGCTGGTGGCGTAAAAGGCATCCACTGCGTCCGCGAACTCCGCGACAGCGCGGGCCCACTCGCGCTCGCTCACCCGGGCCTCCGCGCCGTCCTCCCGCGTGAGCACCACGCCGCCTCCCTCGTGCCGCACCCACCAGTTCGCGCCAGAGAGGCAACCGACGTTCACCACCGCGCCGGACTCGTCATCCACAGCCATGAAGTGCCCGCAGTGCGGAATCAGGTGCTCGGCTCGTGGCGTCTGGGGAGTGTGATCATCCGCGAGCGTGCGCAGCAGGTGCAGCGCTCCCGTGGAGACGGCGAGATCCTTTTCCGCCGAGGTGATGAACGGCTCGCCGTCCACCGTGACCACCACGCCGGCGTGCGCGCACAGGTCGCCGGGGGAATCATCCACCAGCCAGTGCAGGCGGACGGGCTGAATGCGGATCGTGCTGAACCCGTTCATCGGATCGCGATTCGTCTTTGCGGAATCCAGCGTGCGGCCGGGCAGGGCGGGATCGGGGAGGGTGGCGCGGCTGCGTGGAAACCTCGCGGACAGGCGTGCCGCGCACAAGAAAAACCGCCGCGGGCAGGGTGCCCGCGGCGGTTCACGTTCATCCACCGATGCCGCTGGTTGTGTCAGCGGCGTCCGGTAAGGGTGCGGATGAAGTCCACTTCCGACTGCCGGTACGGCGTGCCGTCCGTGCGAAAGATGTCGTGGAACCACACCGGCGGCTCGGCGGCGTAGCGCTTTTCCCACGAATCCCACGGGTAGATGGTCTGCGACTTTCCGCTCACGAAGCCCCAGTTTACGGCGTCGATGCCCTGCTCCTTGAAGTACGGCATGATCGCCTCGAACGTGCTGCCGCGGGGGCGGGCCATGTACTCGGTGCACACGATCGGCCGGTTGTAGCGCTTGAGCGCGTTCACCACGCGCCGCACGCCTTCCAGGTTTTCGTAGCTGTGAAAGCTGATGATGTCGGAATTTTCCAGCATGTACGTGGTGATGGGCGCGGCCTGGCCCGGCTCTACCCAGTCGCCCTTCCACGGCGCGGCGGTCAGCGGCTGGCTGGGGTTGATCTCCCGCGCCCAGCCGAAAGTGCGCCGCAGCAGGGCCAGCACCATCTGGGGCTTGTTGTCCGGCTCAAACGCGCCCCACGAGCCGCCGTTCACGTTGTCGGGCTCGTTGAACAGATCCCACGCCAGCACGCGCGGGTCGTCGCGAAAGCGGCCGATGACGCCTTTTACGTAGGGCTCCATCTCGCCGTGGCGCATGGAATCCCGCACGATCTCCGCGCCCGGCGACTGCACCCATCCGGAATTGTGCAGCCCCGGCACCGGCGCGCGCTGCGGGCCCGCGTGCGGAAACGGATCCCACACGGCGTCGAACAGCACCAGCATGGGGCGGATCCGGTGGCGCTGCGCGATGGTGAGGAACTCGTCCACGCGCTTCAGAAAGCCTTCCGGGTCCTGGCGATACGGAAGGTCGTGCAGAAACACGCGCATGGTGGTGAAGCCGATGCCCTCCGCCAGTCCCAGCTCACGGTCGATGGTGGCCGGGTCCCACGTTTCTGCCTGCCACATCTCCAGCTGGTTGATCGCCGTCGCGGGCGCGTAGTTGCTGCCGGCCATCCACCCCGTCTGCCGCTCCCACGCCGCGGCGCGCTCCACGGACCATCGCCCGCCCGCCTGCTGCGCCGACGCCGTTCCCGCCACCAGCAGCGTCGCGGCGAGCGTGACCGCGCCGCGCAGAAACCGAAGGTGCTTCATTGGATTCCAGGAAAAGAAAGGTGAACCGCTCTCGCGCATGCGGCACCTCCGGCCGTGCCCGTTCCGCGGCCGGCGGATGGTAGGAAAGGTGGGGCGTGCGGCCCGTATCGCGCCAGCAACCAAACGCGACAAAAACCGTGTGACCGCCACCCCTCGCGATCAGCAGCCGTGGGCGAATCCCGCTCGCGGCGTCACGCCGGAGACCGTGCGCGCTGGGCGCGGGCGGGCCGGGCGGGCGTGTGCGAAGTTTTGTCGTGGAGGATCAGTGTAATGCGGAGCATGCGACGGGGCCAGCGGTCCGCGTGCGGCCGTGCTGCTGCCGCTTCGCGGACCGGCGTGGCGCATGATGTAGCGGTGCGGACGATTGGCCCGCGGCTGTCACTTCACGCCTGACGCGTCAAGTTCACCGGACGACAGGATCTCCTTGAGGTGCCGCCGTGCGACGTCGGCCTCCCACCAGAAGGAGACCGACGTCAGCAGGTACATGAACGCCAGCATCGCGATGGGAATGGCCACCCCACTCGCCGGTTCACCCCGCGAGGCGCGCGCAACCATCTGCCGGAGGGCGATCACCGTACCCGTGACCCACACGACCAGAAAGGCGAGCACGAACGGATGCAGGCTCATGGTTCCCGCCAGCCGCGAGCCTTGTTCGTGCACTTCCAGACGCGCGTGTATGCGAGGAACGAACGAGTTCTCGTGGGCGGTTGAACGATGGATGCGCACCTCCGTTCCGTTCACCTCGCCCAGGAACGGAAGCGGCCCGGCGTTGAACTGCAGGTACCGCTCGGGCCCGACGGATTCCCGGAGCCGCGCCTCGGCCTGCCCCACCGGCAGCGGCGAGTGGATCAACAGCTTGTCGTACGGCAGCAGGCGCATCGGAACGGTCGGGGAGAATGGACGCACCGCGCCGCAGACGTGTCCGTCGTCTGGCGCGAAAAGGATCAGCGCGCCGAGTCAGGCCGGCGGTGTTGAGGCGTGCAGGATTTCCGCGAGCCGGCGCCGTGCGATTCCCGCTTCCACCCAGAAGCCGACCGACATCATGGCGTACATGAACACGATCATGCCGACGGGAATGATCGCGAGCGGGTTCTTTTCCCGGATGAGGTTGGGCACCGCCAGGACCGCGATGACCAGCGCGGCGGCCAGCCAGACGGCCGAGAACGCGATGGTGAAGGGGTGCATGCTCATGGTTGCCGCCAGCCGTGAGCCCTGGGCGCGCGGTTCCAGGCGGCCGTGGATGCGGGGCAGATACGAGTTCTTGTAGCGGATCGCGCGGCGGATGCGCACGTCGGTGCCGTTCACCTCTCCCTCAAACGGAAAGGGCGGCCGGCCGAATCTCAGAAACCGCCTGGCCCCGGTCGCCGCACGCAGCCGCGCGTGGGCCTGGGCTAGCGGCAGGGGTGAGTCGATTACCACGTGGTCGAACGGAAGCAGTCCCATGGGGCGCAAAAAGAGAGGACGAAAGACCGCAACCCCGCGGCGCGATCCGGAATGTGACAGACGCAATCGATGAGCGCGAGGTTATCCCGCTGAAGCAGCGGCTGATATACCGCCCGGTATAGAAAGGTTGATGCCTCGCCGGAGAGCGTCCGGGAAGGACCGCGCCATGCGCACGCGATCCACCTCACGTGGCGCGAAACGGATCAGGATACGCGGCGGTAGTCGACGCGCATGAACTCGTTCCAGGCGCCGTTCTCGTCCTGAAAGCGCGAGGTCATCACGCGGTGGTCGTCACCGTCAAACATGATGGTGTCCAGGTACTTGGCCATCGCGCCATCCACCGTGTAGCTGGGCCCCTCGCTGTTGAGTTCCAGGAGCGATCCGGACGCGTTCACCTCGCCGTCGTACAGCCACTGGTGCGCCATCATGGACCCGATGTAGGCGCCGGACACACGGTTTCGGCCAGCGTCGTAGCCCAGCGTCATGAGCGTGGCGCCCATGCTGCCGTCGGGGTTGGCGCCTCGGCCCTCGCACGTAATCCACGGGCCGCCCAGGTGCCGGATGCTTTCCGTTCCGGTGAACTGTGCCGGCGGCTCGCCGGGCCCGCCGCTCGACTGGAATTCGTACGTCCACTCGCCCACCATCCGGGCCAGAAACGGGTGCAGCGCCTGCGTTTCCGTGCTCATGAGCGTATCCTCGCGCGTGAAAGGTGGACTGCGTCGGTGGATGAACAACCGTGCTCGCGAAGCGCGGCACGGGCGGAAAAAGCGTGGCGTGCCCGGCGGATAAAAAGTGTCAAGCCGCCTCGCATCAGCCCCGCGGCCGGCGAGGAAATCTTGACACTGTGCATCTCATGTAACAGAATTAGTTGCGTGAGATCGAGCCCCGATCGTCCGGAGCGCTCCACACGCGTTCACCTGACGGACCGGCGTGCAGTCGGGCGGCCAACGCACCAGCGCGGGCCCGGGCCCCAATGCGGTAACCATCAGCGGGAGTTGTTCTTGTCCGATTTTTCCGATCCCCGGATCGTCGCCGGCTACGCGGAGCGCCCCGTGCGGCAGGTGCCCGGCTTTCACGGCCTGCAGCGGATGGCCGGCCTGCTCATCGCCGAGCGCGTCCCCGACGATGCCCACGTCCTTGTGCTGGGCGCCGGCGGCGGGCTGGAACTCAAGGCCTTTGCCGAAATGCAGCCCGGGTGGCGCTTCTGCGGCGTGGACCCGTCGGCGGAAATGCTGGCGCTGGCCGGGCGCACGCTCGGTCCGCTCGCGCCTCGCGCCAGCCTTCACCACGGCTACATCGACAGCGCGCCCGCGGGCCCGTTCGACGCGGCGACGTGCATTCTGACCCTCCATTTTCTGCCAGAGGAGGAGCGCCGGCGCACGCTGGCCCAGGTGCATGAGCGGCTGCGGCCGGGCGCCCCGTTCGTCGTCGCCCATCACAGCGTTCCCCAGCGGGACGAAGCGGAAAAGGCGAAATGGCTCGCCCGGTACGCTGCGTTCGCCATCGCGTCCGGCGTGCCCATCTCCGACGCGAAAAGCGCGATCGCGGACATCAGCAAGCGGTTGCCGCTCCTTTCTCCGGAGCAGGACGAGGCCATGCTCCGTGAGGCCGGATTCAACGGCGTGGAGCTGTTCTACGCGGGGTTCACGTTCCGCGGATGGGTCGGCTACAAGGGGTGATCATCCGCGTCGCAGGTCACCGGTTCCGGGTGCCGCGCACGGTTGGAGCACGGTGGATGAACAACGTCCGATGATGACGCCGCGCCGTCAGCCCCCGGTTTCCACGGCGCCGGTCCAACGCGGAAAGCTGCCCAGCACGTCCAGCCGCGATGCGTGCCGGCGTGCCTCGGCCAGAGCAGCGGCTGTGTCGCCGCTGGCGGCATCGGCGTCGATCTCGATCAGAAAGCGGTAGCGCCACGGCTCGCCGGTGGGCCGCGATTCGAGCTTGCTCAGGTTGATTCCCCGCGCGGCGAACGGCGCCAGAATGCCCACCAGCGCGCCCGGCGCGTTCTGCGTCTCGGCCACGAGCGCCGACTTCATGGCACCGCCGTGGCGTGGAAGGGCTGCTCCGGTGTGGCCGTCCCTCGCCGCGACCACCAGAAAGCGCGTCTGGTTGTCTGGCCGGTCTTCCACGTCGGCGGCCAGCACGGCCAAGCCGTAGCGATCCGCCGCGCCGCGGCCGGCGATGGCGGCAAGCGTGGGGTCCGCCGCCGCCGCTACGTCCCGCGCCGAGCCCGCGGTGTCGTATGCCGCCACGGCCTGCACGCCGGGGCGCGAGGCCAGCCAGCGCGTGCACTGCGCCAGCGCGACCGGATGCGAGCGCACGCGCGTGATGCCGTCCAGCGAAGCGCCGGGAATTCCCAGCATGCAGTGGTGAATGGGCGTCACCACCTCGCCCACGATGACGAGGGGCCGCGTGGCGAGCACGTCGTACGCGGCCACCACGCTTCCCGCCAGCGTGTTCTCCACCGGCAGCAGGCCGAAATGCACCTCTCCCGCCAGCACCGACGCAGCCACGTCCGCGAACTCGCGGCAGGCCACCGGCTCCGCCGCCCGCCCGAAGAACACGCGCACCGCCCCGTCGCTGAACGCGCCCAGCTCTCCCTGGAACGCCACACGCGTCGTCATCGGCCCGCTTTCCGCCAGCGGTGGGCGCGCGGAGCAGAGTACGTCAGGACCGCGGGGGAGGTACGGAAGGTCATGTGGCGGCGGATCGGGAGGACGCTGGTACGGGCGATGATGCGGCGCGCGGATTCCATCCACCGCCGCGTGGCGACGGAGCTGGGCCGGCCGCACCCATTCTAATGACGGATCGATGGATGAGCGAGATCATCATCGGGCGGGCGCCCGGCATGACGGCGAGGTGGCGCGGCGCGCGGCGCAGGCGTAGTCTGTGGAGATGACGATTCACTCCGCTTCCGCCATTCCCGTCATCCAGACGGCGCGGCTTACACTGCGCGCCCACACGGTTGCCGACTTCGACGAGTGCGCGGCGATGTGGGCCGATCCGCTCGTAACCCGCCACATCGGCGGCCGTCCATCGTCCCCGGAAGAGGTGTGGGCGCGCCTGCTGCGCTACGCCGGGCTGTGGGCGCTGCTGGGCTACGGCTACTGGGCGGTGACGGAAAACGAGACGGGGCGCTACGCGGGCGACGTGGGCCTGGCGGACTTCCGGCGCGAGATCACGCCGCCGCTGGCCGCGCCGGAGGTGGGGTGGGCGTTTGTGCCGTGGTCGCACGGCCGCGGCTTTGCGACGGAGGCCGTGAGCGCCGCGCTGGCGTGGAGCGACGCGCATCTCACGGAACCGCGCACCGTCTGCCTGATCGATCCCGAGAACGCCGCTTCCGTGCGCGTGGCGGAAAAAGTGAGGTTTCGGCCATCCGGCCGCGCGCTGTACAAAGAGCGCGAGACGCTCGTGTTCCAGCGGCCGCGCGGCTGAGCAACGCTCGCCGTCCCCCGAATGCGGGTGGGCGCGCTGATCGCCATCAACAGAAAAGCCCCGGATGCCATGAGTGGTCCGGGGCTCTATGTATTGCTGTTTCGCGACAGCATCGCGCGCTCGCGGTGCGCCTGATGAAAAGATGCGACGCCCACACAAGCCGCCATCGGGCGGAAACGCCTCAACCCGGCGGCACGCGCTCCCAGCGCTCGGCCGGCAGGCGCTGCGGGTCTTCAAAGGCGCCGCCCGGCTCCATGGGGTCCCAGCGAAGGCGGAACGTGCCGGACTGCATCGGCGGCGCCTGAATGAGGAACGCGCTGGGCCCGCGGCGGCGGGAACTGTCCAGCACCATCCCGAAATCAAGGTGCATGGTGCGGGGGCCGCGGTACAGCGTCACGCGATTCAACATCAACCGGCATCCGGAGTTGCCGCGATGAAAGTACCGCGCGGTATCGCCGCGGGCGGGGCGCGGGCCGTACAGCTCGAACGGCACGCGCTCGCGTTTCTCGCCAGACGTTACCACCACGCTGTCCAGCAGGGCCGGATCAATGCGGCGGCCGGCGAGGTCACGCATTTCCACCAGCACGCGGACGGGCCAGCAACTCTGCGCGGCCGCGGCACTTGCCGATGCGAGCAGACCCAGTGAAGCGATGATCCACGCAAACCGCACTGTTCCTCCGGTACGAACGGGTGATGCGCGCCGGCCCCTCCGCCACGCGGGCCTGTGTACCACGCCCGCCGGCACGGAGGTCCAACCCTCCTATTCCGTCACAGCCGCGGCATCACCAACGGATGTCACGGGGCCGGACGAGGCGGATTGACAACCGGATTAACCGTAACTAAAGTTGTTGCGGTATAGCGAACCCAACGGACTGAATGGCAGCCACAACTCGATTTGCGATCGCGGTGCACGCGGCGACGGCACTGGCGCACCGTGCGCAGCGCGAGGGCACCGCGTGGGTGGGATCGCCCGCGCTGGCGGAGAGCATCGGCACCAATCCCGTCGTCGTGCGCAGGATCGTGATGTCGCTCGCGGGGGCGGGGCTGATTGAGTCGCAGCCGGGCCGCGGCGGCGGATCGCGGCTGGCGCGTCCGGCCAAGGCCATCACCCTGGCCGACATCTACCGCGCGGTGGAGGGGGGAAATTCGCCGGTGCTGGCCCACAATCCCAATCCGACCAATCCGGGGTGCGCGGTCAGCTGCTCCATGCACGACGCGCTCGCCCCGGTGTTCACCGAGGTGGACGCGGCGGTGGAATCGGCGCTGGACCGCACCACCCTGGCGGACGTGGTCGCACGCGTGCGGCCACCGCCCGCGCGAGTCTAGCGCGGGCGGCGCAGGTGCGAAGCCGTGTGTTCTAAAAAGTAACCAAAATGGTTACGGTTTGGGAGATGCCGAAGGGTTCGCGGGGCAGGAAACAACACACACCAGGAGGATACGACGATGGCGGGAAGACTGGATGGCAAGATCGCGCTGGTCACGGGCGGCAGCACGGGGATCGGGCTGGGGACGGCCAAGCGCTTCGCCGCGGAGGGGGCGCACGTGTACATCACGGGCCGGCGCCCGGCCGAGCTGCAGGCCGCCGCGGCGGAGATCGGCGGGAACGCGACCGCCGTTCAGGCGGATTCCGGCAGGCTGGACGACCTGGACCGGCTGTACGAGCAGATCCGCGCGGAGCGGGGCCGGCTGGACGTGCTGTTCGTGAACGCGGGCGGCGGATCGATGCTTCCGCTGGGCTCCATCACCGAAGAGCAGTACGAGGACACCTTCAACCGCAACGTGAAAGGCGTGCTGTTCACCGTGCAGAAGGCGTTGCCGCTGCTGGTGGACGGCGCCTCCGTCATCCTGACGTCGTCTACCGCGGGCAGTACGGGAACGCCGGCGTTCAGCGTGTACGGCGCGTCCAAGGCAGCGGTGCGCAGCTTTGTCCGCAGCTGGATTCTGGATGTAAAGCACCGCGGCATCCGCATCAACGCCATCAGCCCCGGTCCTATCGAAACGCCCGGACTGCTGGATCTGGCCGATACGCCGGAAGCCAGGCAGGGATTGCTCGATGCCATGGCGTCGCAGATTCCGCTCGGCCGCGTGGGGCGGCCGGACGAGGTCGCCGGAGCGGCGGTGTTCCTGGCCTCGGATGACGCCAGTTTCGTGAACGGCATCGAACTGTTCGTGGACGGCGGCCTGGCGCAGATCTGATCCGCCGCGGAATCCCGGTTCGGGACGGCGCCCGGGGCCACGCCCGGGGCGCCGTTTCTGTTTTCCCTCGCGTGATCGCCCGCCGGATGACGCCGCCCGCCGCGCAATCTCCCGGCGCGATCAGCCGCGAGCGGGAACGTAGGTGGCGATGATGGCGCCGGTGCTGGTCACCGTGCTGTCGGTGAGCCGCAGCGACCGGAGCGCGCCGTCATCCGCAAAGAGCCGTTTGCCGCCACCGACGACCACGGGATCGATGATCAGCCGGAACTCGTCCACCAGATCGTGCGCCATCAGCGTCTGCACCAGCCGCGTGCTGCCGATGACCAGCAGATCGCCCCCGTCCTCCCGCTTGAGTGCGGCCACCGAATCCGCCACATCCCCGCAAAGCAGCGTCGAGTTCCGCCACGCCAGCGGTTCCGAAAGCGTGGTGGAAGCCACGTACTTGGGACGCGTGTTCAGCGGCTCGGCCAGCATCTGCTCCTGCGGCGAGGCGTTGGGCCAGTGCGCGGCAAAGATGTCGTACGTGCGGCGCCCCAGCAGGTACCCGCCCGCCGCGCCAACGCTCGCCACCACCCACGCCTGAAACACCGCCTCGCCAAACGGCGCGTGCCATCCGCCATGCCGGAAGCCGCCACTGGCGTCCTCGCCCGCGCTCATCGGCGCCTGCACCACGCCGTCCAGCGTCATCCACTCGCTCACGATCACCCTGCGCATCTCATCCCCCCATCCGTGGTGGCGCGGCACCGCATCCGGCACCGCCATTCGTCGCCCGGCAGCCTTGTGCGCTGCATGGGGAAGTCGGAGACGGCCGCGCGTTCTCTACATCACCCCGGTGGACGGATTGATCGGAAGCCGCCACGGCCCGAACGAAGTGGCTCCCGAAGCGCGGTCCCTGGCAACCACTCCCGGCGCAGATCGTTGCACGAGCAACTCCGGCCGCGTGAATGTGCACGGCGAGCCGGTGCCGCTCCGGTCATCAATCATATATATTTTGTCGTAAGGTGATTGTGTTGTTCAACCCAGCGATGAGGAGATCGTGATGAGCAGAATCAACGGAATGGCCAGCCGCGCAGCGCGGGTTCTGGTTCCGGTGCTCGCCGCCGCCGCGATGGCCGCCTGCGGCGACGAGCAGAAGCTCACGGGCGTGGAGGGGCGCACAGCCCGTCCGCCCGCCGGAGCGCTGCAGGCGTTCGACTGCCAGGCCAGCAGGACGGACGGGGTCACCTGCCGGCCGGCCGGCGCCGGCGCGGGCGGCGCGTCGGCGGTGATCCTGGGCCAGGGAGGCAACGGAAGCACGGTTCGCGTCACCTCCAGCAACATCGTGTACGACTCCGTCAGCGAGATCTTTTCGTTCGACGTGACGGTAAAGAACGTCCTGAACGAGGCCATCGGCACGCCCGACGGCGTGGTGCCCGATCCGCAGGGCATCCAGGTGTTCTTCAACAGCGGGCCCACCGTCACCGGCGGCACGGGGACGGCCTCGGTCGCGAACGCGGATGGCACCGGCACCTTTACCGCCGCCAACCAGCCGTTCTTTGCCTACTACGAGATCCTGGAAAAAGACGAGGTCTCGGCGCCCAGAACGTGGCGGCTCAACTACCCGAACACGGCGACCAACGTCAGCTTCACCGTGCTGGTGGAAACCGACGTTCAGTACCTGCTGGTGATCAACGAGGTGCTGACCAACCCCGGCGGCACCATTGCCGACACCAACGGCGAGTGGTTCGAGGTCTACAACGCCGGAACGCTGGCGGTGAACCTTCAGAACCTGGTGATCGCCGATTCCGCCGCGGCGGGCAGGCGTCCGTACCACGTGATCGCATCGTCGGTGTCCGTGGCGCCCGGAGGATACGCGGTGCTGGGGATCTCGGCGGATACGCTCATCAACGGCGGCGTGAAGGTGGATTACGCGTACGGATCGGCGCTCTCGCTGGCCAACAGCCTGGATGCCATCAAGATCGCCCGCGTCTACGGCACCGACACGCTCACGGTGGACCGGGCGGCGTATCTGTCGGCGGCGATTTCCGCGCAGAACGGAATCAGCCGCGAGCTGATCAACCCCGCGCTCGACAACTCCAACATCGACGGCGCCAACTGGGCCGATGCGTCCGTTTCCGCCATCTACGGCCCCGGCGGCCGCGGCACGCCCAAGGCGCAGAACTCCGCCTTCGTGCCGTGATGGCGGGGCGCGGGGAATCCGCCGTTCCGGATTGAGGGCGGCGGACCACAGGGGCACCCACCCACGGGTGCCCCTCACCACAATCAGGAGGACCCATCATGCGCACACCTCAATTGTCCCTCTTCCGCCCGCTGCGGATGGCCGCGGCGCTGCTCGGGATATGCACCTTGGCCGGCTGCGGCGACGGGCAGCCGGTGGCCAGTGAGGCCCCGCGGGCCACCGCGCTCTCGCCACGTGTTCTGCAGGAGTTCGACTGCACGGCGAGTGTCACGGCGGGCGTGCGGTGCGCACCGGCCCGGGGCTCGGCGGGCGGAGCATCGGCGACAATCATCGGCAATTCCGGTGTGTTTGTGCAGCTCGCTTCGAGCAACGTGAGCTACGACACTCTCACCGAAATCCTTCAATTTGACGTGACGGTGAAGAACCTGATGAACGAAGCCCTCGGCTCGCCCAACGGCGTCGTCGCCGATCCGGACGGCATCCGCGTGTTCTTCCACTCAGGACCTACCCCCACCTCTGGGACCGGGGTGGTCAGCGTAGACAACCCCGACGGATACGGCGACTTCACGGCGATGAACCAGCCCTACTTTACGTACCACGAGATCCTCCTCAAGAACGCCGTATCATCCCCCAGGCCATGGCGGTTCCACATTCCGCGCGGGGTAACGGCCACCTTCGGTGTGTACGTGGAAACTGACGTGCAGTACCTGCTGGTGATCAACGAGGTGCTTGCCAACCCTGGCGGCGCCATTACCGACAGCAACGGCGAGTGGTTCGAGATCTACAACGCGGGTTCCTTAGCGGTGAACCTGCAGAATCTGGTGATTGCCGATTCCGCGACTGCGGGTCGGCGACCGTATCACCGGATTCCCTCATCGTTCTGGGTCCGTGCCGGCGGGTACGCGGTTCTGGGTGGTTCGGCGGATACGCTGCTCAACGGTGGTGTGCCGGTGGATTACGCGTACGGTTCCGCGCTCGCGCTGGCCAACAGCCTCGACGCCATCAAGATCGCCCGCGTCTATGGCACCGACACGCTCACGGTGGATCGCGCCGCGTATCTGTCCGCGGCCATCTCCGCGCAGAACGGGATCAGCCGCGAGCTGAAGAATCCCCTGCTCGACAACTCCAACATCGACGGCGCCAACTGGGCGGATGCAGCGATTTCGGCCGTGTACGGCCCCGGCGGCCGCGGCACGCCCAAGGCGCAGAATTCCGCCTTCGTGCCGTAAGCGGATGATGGCGGCGCCGGCGATCCGATTCGATGCCGGTGAGCAGTGGATCGAAAAAGAGCAGGGGCACCCGTCGCGGGTGCCCCTGCTCTCTTATGGCGTCCATGCTTTCGATGACCGGATCAGCGCAGCCAGATGGGCATCCCCGCGGCGGCATTCCAGCCGAAACGCCGGGATCGGTGCCGGGGTGCACTCATGGCGAGCCCCGCGCATCGACGCGGATGGTGCAACCGGACCGCCGCGCCGTGGTTCATGGGCCGCACTTGGGGCAGCGGGCGACAAGCTTGCCGTCCGCGGGCATTTCGCGCGCGACCCAGGCGCGCAGGGCGGACTTGGTTTCGGCGCAGACCTGGCGCGCGCCCTTGGCCTTGAGGCGGCCGGGATGCTCGTCGCGGTCGATCTCGCGGCAGTTGGCGCGGTGCATGAGCGGCGCCGAACGCGTGCGCACGGCCAGCACGAAGCCGTCCGGGTGCGTGTTGAGCCACCAGCCGTACGCCGCGTCGTCCTCGAACTCCGCGGTCCCGCTGAACGTATCGCCCGAATCCGTCATTCGTCTCCGTTGTGCGCCGGCAGAGGAGCGCTGTGATCCCAAATGAGGCGGCGAATGCCAGTTCCGGTCAGCAGCTTGTAACCCAAGCTAAACCCGTGGCCGCGCCCCGCCAAGCAGGACCTGCACCGGACGGACTCCATCCCGGTTCATCAGCCTTTCGGCATCCTTGCCTCCCTCGTGGCTCCGGGGCGCGTGAATGACCCGATGCAGGCGGTCTTTATACGATAACTCACTTGTATTCCAACCTCGCTGCCACCATTTTCAGCCACAGTTGGTCCAATCTGCACCCGTCCTCCACTGGACAGCTTCCCACGCCTGCCGTGTCTCTCCCCACCCGCTCCACCGAGCCCCGCCCCAATGCTCCCACGAAGCGCCTGCTGCTTCCGCTCGCCGCCTTGGCAGTGGTGGTCTGCGGCGGCGTGGCATGCAACGATTCACGGCAGGCGGTGGCGCGCCCACCTGTCATGGAGGAACTCGTCCGCGCCATGCCGGCACGCGTGTTCACGCCGCGTCTCTCCATCCCCACGGCGTACCGGCCCTGCATGCCGGATAAGGTGCACGCGGGGGACATCCCACGCGAACGCTGCGGCGAGGCCGGGGACACGCGCCTGAACCTCCGGAAGCTGGCCGCGGCGGGCGACAGCTTTGATCCGGATTCCGCACGGGCGTCCGGGGTGTCCGGGCTGGTGTGGAGAAACAGCGATGAAGGTGCGCTGGATGACGCAATCCAGGCTCTGGAACGCGCGCTGCGGCTGTCCTCTGATTCCGTTCCGCTGCTGGTTGACCTTTCGGCCGCGCACATGCTGCGGGCGGAGCACAGCCAGAACGCGTTCGACCTTCTGGTGAGCCTGGAGCGCGCGCTGGAAGCCATGTCGCTGGATTCCACCGATGTGGATGCGGCTTTCAACGCGGCACTGGCCATCGAGCGGATCGGCCTCCAGACCGAGGCTGTGAAAGCCTGGGAGGCATACCTGTCCCTGGATTCCGCGTCCCCGTGGGCTGCGGATGCGCGCCGCAGCCTTCGCGTGCTGCGCGCCATCCCACCGCCGCTCCCCGATCCCGTGGCCGGGGCGAGCGCCGCGCAGTTGCGCGCGTTTGTGGCGCGCGATCGGCAGCGCGCGCGGGAGTTCGGCTTTGCAGATGTGTTGGGCGCGTGGGGCGGCGCGGTGCTGCGGGGCGACACCGCCGCAACCACCGCCGCTGCCCAGCTTGCGCTGGCCGAGGGTCTTGCGGCCGCGTTGGACCGCCCGGACGGGCTGGTAGATCACTCGCTGGCAGATGCAGTCGAAGCCATCCACGAAGCCGCGGGAGATACCAGCGCCACGGCAGCACTGGCCCGCGCGCACAAGGCGTTTTTTGCGGGAGTGGAGCACCACCGTAAAGGAGAAATCGAGCAAGCGGGGGCTGCCTTCAAGCTCGTGGTGGACGCTACCCCCCCGTCCCGCGTGCTGAAGCAGTACGCCGAAGCTCATTACGCGGCAATGGCGCAGTTCTTCGAGCGTGACAGACTTGCTAAGCCGCTGCTGGAAAGGGCGCTTGCACACGTGGATACGGCGCAGTACCCGTCACTGGCGGCACGCACCCTGTGGTTTGTGGCCAATCTGAAGCAGAAGCAGATTGATTATGCTCCTGCCCCGGAGCAGTATCTCAAGTCCTCCAGCATGTTCGCGCAACTGGGAGAGACGGAAAACCAGGCCACTACGCTTGGAAATGCAGGCGAGGTCGAGCATGCTCGGGGAGACAGGCTGGTGGCGTACCGGCAGTTGCACCGGGCCGTTACCTTGCTGCGGGGGCACCGCAAGTCCATTCGGTTGCCCAACCTGCTCACGGCGCTCTCGGGGGTCGCCTTGGATGACGGGTTGACGCGGGCAGCATTCGTATTGCAGGAAGAAGGTGCGGGCGTCGCACTGGGACTGAAAACAACTCCATACGCGATGGTCGAGGCACTCACGGCACGGGCGCGGATGCGCATGGAGAACGGCGACGAAACAGGTGCGCGGCGAGATATCGATTCCGCCAAGGTGTTCGCCGCGCAGATCACCGATAGCAGTGTGGTGGAGTGGACCGAGAATCTGGTTCGGTTCGGCCGCCTGGTAGTCGAGCACCCGCCGCTCGGTGCCGTCTACGATTCAGCCGCCGAATTCTTTCGAGGTGAGCCGACCTGGCTTGTACCGACTCTCATTCTCCGATCCGAAGCCCGACACGCGGCACTCGACGACGAAGGCGCTCTGAAGGATCTGGACTTGGCGATGACCTACGTTCGTGATGCGGGGAGCACCGAAGCCGCGTGGCTGCGGGCCGCCGTGCTGGACAAGCAACGGGAGCACGTGGACCGGATGGTGATGCTCGCGGTCAGGCGTGGCTCGCCGAAGGAAGCGCTGGCGGCTCTGGAACGCGGGCGTGTGTCCCTCTTCGCTGCGCGCGGCGCAGCGGCCGGACCTCCGCGATCCCGCCGGGGCGAAACAGCCGTAGAGATCGCGCTCATCGGTGACACGCTCCTGACGTGGACGGTAAGGGGGGATTCAGTCAGCATGGTGTGTGACACGGTGAGCCGGGGCGATCTGCTGCGGCAGATTGAGCGCGTGGGCATCGCCCTGGAGGCATCGGCGTCGGCGGCCACGGTGAACGCGCGGCTGAGCAGTCTCTATGATCTGCTGCTGCGTCCGGTGGCCGGGCACCTAGGAGGGTCGGAAGCGCCGGTGGTGTTCCTGGTGGACGGCGAGATCGCCGCCATTCCGTTTGCCGCCCTGCGCGACTCGGCGAGCGGCCGCTATCTGATTCAGGACCACCCGATTCGCTATGCCGCCACCCTGGCGGACGCTGCCGCTCCGCCGCTGGCGTGGCAGGCGGGTGGACGCGCGCTGCTGGTGGGCAATCCCACGTTCAACGCGCGCTTCTATCCCAGGCTGAACCCCTTGCCCTCAGCGGGCCTGGAGGCAGACTCGCTGGGAGGGGTGTATCCCGACCACACGATCCTCAAGGACTCCCGGGCCACAGTAGAGGCGTTCATGGCGGAGGCGAGACGCGCCCGGATCATCCATTACGCGGGGCACTCCCTGTTTGACGACACACGGCCCGAGCGCTCCTACCTGCTGCTGGCGGGCGCCGATACCACCGGGCGGCTGAGGGCGGTTGAAGTGGAGAAGATGGATCTGCACGGCGTGCGCCTGGTGGTGCTTTCGGCCTGCCGGACGCTGCGGGCACGCCAGGGACGGTCTGGCGGGTTTGCGGGGCTGTCGCGCTCGCTTCTGGTTGCGGGTGCCGGGGGCGTGGTGGGAGCCATGTGGGAGGTGGATGACGGGCTCACGCTGCCGGTGATGGTGGCTTTTCACGAAGTCTACGCCAAGTCCGGAGATCCCGCGGCCGCGCTCCGCGCCGCGCAGGTGGAGATGATCACATCCCCGGACGTGGACCAGACCTCACCCGCCGTCTGGGCCGCCTTCCGCTACGCCGGTCCCTGACGGCAATCCGCTCGGCGAAACAGAAACGGGCCGCTCCACTGAAGCGGCCCGTTTCTGCATTTCAGGGAGCCTTGGCGATCTCTATCATCAAGGCTTTCAGAGAATCCTCGAGAGCCCCCCAGTCGCGGGTGCCCTCCGCAGCCAACGCGGTACGAACGCTGTCCAGGGCAGCCTTTGCCTGCTCGTCGTGCGCGACCAGCGGTTCCAGTGCGCGTGGCGGCGTGCGGGTGGCACGGGCGCGGAAAAACTCTTCATTCCGGCCATGCGCGGCCAGGGTGGCGGCTTCTACCCAGGCCCCCGCCTTCAGCGGATCGCGCCCGAGATCCTCTTCGAGCCGCGCCGTCCCTTCCTTCACCAGCGGCAGGAGCGCTTCGGGAGCGTCCGTCGCACGAGCCTCGATGCGGCCGAACGGACCCGTTCCTAGGGGAAGGGCGAGGTATCGAGAGTTGATCTGTCCGGCGAGCGTCCTGGTATTTTCCACGTCGCGCCCGCGTACGGCTACGGACAGATCCACCAGCATCGCGCCGGCACTCGCGGCATCTCCTGCTCCCCCGAGTTCATCCCCGAAGCCGCGATTCTCATCCCATCCCCGGTTCTTCAGCCATCCAGCAGGAAGCCCGGCCCCTTCCGGCCCGAGCGCCGCGGCGAATTCTACCGGGCTCGCCGAGGCCGGATTCCGGCCGCGGACAAACAGTCCGCTCGCCAGCGCCAGCATCAGAACGGCCGCCCCGGCCATGGAGCGCCGCCGCCACCCTCCCCTGCGTGGGGGGAGGGGATAGCCGCGGTCCGGCCGCGCCTCGGGCGCGTCCGGTTCAGCGGCATCGTCCGGGTCGCCCCGCACCACTTTGGCGCGGGTCGGCACGGAGAACACCCGGGGCGGCGTGGCCTCCGGGGGACGCTGCTCAGGGGCGGCAGGGTCCTGCCCGGTCGCCGCCACAGGGTGCTGCAGGACGCCGGCTTCGCGCGCCAGTTCATCCTCAGCTTCTATCTCGCGCAGCATGGCCGCTGTCTCGGCGAAAACATGGTAGGCCTCACCAGAGATCGCCAACTGTGCCAGCAACTCATCGCGCTCACGATCACTCAGTTGCCCGTCGAGCAGCGCAGAAAGCCGCTCGGCGTCGTTTACGGGCTCCTTCACCGGCCACCTCCCGTCATGGATGCGTTCTCATCCTGTTGGACGGCCGCGCACGTAAAAAGTCCCCAAGCGGGCGTCACGCTCCATCTCCTTCCGGCAGAATCTCGCGTACGCTCTCCTTATCGATGCCTTGAGCCTCCAACTCCGAACGAAGCTGTTTGCGCACGCGGTCCAGTCGACGGTAGAGGGGCTTCTGCTCCAACTTCAGCGTGCGGGCAATGGCGGCGATCGTGAAATCATCCACGTAATGCATCCGGGCGATCACCGCGTCGATCGGATCGAGAGCCGCCATGGCGTGCTGCAGCGCCGTGAGTACACGGACGCGCTGAGCGGCGGTTTCCGCGGCGGCGACATGCTCGTCCGCCTGCTCCGAAGCCGCCGCGCTGCCCAGCGCCATGTCAGACGAGTCATGTTCCGGACGCAATGGCTCCCGGATCCGCAACTCTTTGAACAGGTGAGCCAGTTCGGTGTCCGTTTTTTCAGTGCGTCCCGCAGTGCGCAGGAGTTGACCCGCCTGGGCGATCGTATACCCGTCGCGGTACACCAGCCGTTCCAGCTCAGGGGCGGGCGGTCCCAGTCGCTGCGCGGCCGCGGAAAGCCGCCAGCGGCCTCCGTGCAGCCTCTGGTACTCCACCGATTGGTAGTTGACCACCGTTGTCAGATACGTCGTCAACTTCGCCGTACCCCTGAAATCGCGGATTACGGCGTAATCGTCGTCCATCAGCCTCACCCTGATCCAAGCGGCGAAATCGTCGGCATCGTCGCCGCGTAACCCGGCGCGGCGGCTGGCCATATCGATGAGGCGGTCGATGTAGCCCAGATTGTCCAGAAACAGCTTCTCAGCTTCCAGCCGGTCAGGAGGCATCCGCGGCGGAGTGCATGGGGGAGCGCCAAATGGAATGGAGCAACAAAGATATCGGCGCGGCGCGCCCGCATCAACAAGGCCGCTTCTGGGCGGCCCAATCAACCTTTCACGACACAGGTGAGAAAAGTCTGTGGTGAGGCCGACGAACTGGAAGCGGGACAGACAGAACCGCGGCGGGACAGCGTTCCCGGCCTTCATCCACCGTTACACCACGCAGGGGAGACCCATGGCATTCACGCTTCGCATCACCTTCTCCGGGCTGTGCCTGTTCGTTCCCGAGCCCACCGCCGGGCCGGCCACCGGACGCATGCACGTCCTGCTCCCCGGCATGGGCGGGCATGCCCACCACGGAGCCGACCGGCACGTGCCGGTGCTGTCGTACGACGCGGGCTACCTGGTTCCCGGCGGGCCTTCGCTGGACGTGCCCGCGCTGGCCCTGCTGGAGGGAGGGGCGATGACGGTGGTGGACGGGGACGGCGCCAGTCTGGCGGTGTGCAATCAGGTGGTGGACCTGGGCGAGGTGACCGGCCGCGGGGTGGACCCCGACCATCTGGGCCCCGACAACCGCAAGAAGCTGGTGTCGCGCGTAACGCTGGGCGCGGGCGCCATGACCCGCGTTGCGCCGGGCGCGTGCTGGGAGTGGCGCCCGGGCGAGTTTCGCCCCATCGCGCACCGGGCCGAGTGGGAGATCCCCAACATGCCGGGCGACAGCGTGACCTTTACGACTGTTCCGCTGAGCGGCGGCGGCACGGCCCGCGACCTGGGAACGCTGTACGCCCGCGACGGCCGCATCAACGTGGACCTGTTTCACGAACCCCAGGACGAACTGCCTCCCTCCCCGGCGCCGCTGGACCACGGCAAGATGCCCATGCCGGGCGATCCGGCCGCGCACTTCACCGCCTACTACGGCCTGTTCGGCGCGCCGGTGCCGGTGGTGCTGCCCCGCTACTGGGGACCGCTGTCCGAAGCTCCCCAGCTTCCCGGCGGATGCCCGGCGCTTCCGCCCGAGCAGGGGATGCGCGTGTTCAGCTGCATCATCGGGACGGCGAGCCTGTAGCCCCGCCGTCCTCCGGACACCGACTTCAAGGGAGAAAGATTCATCATGTCCCGAGCCATGTCCATCCACATCGGCGTGAACCGGCCGTGCCACCGCCAGGCGGGCGGCCGCCCCCTTCAGTACAGCGAGATCACCGCGTGGCGAATGGCGGAGCTCGCCAACCAGGCCGGGTACGATTCGCTGCAGGTGCTGCAGGGGCAGGCGGCCACCCGGTCCGCGGTTCTGCAGGCGCTGTCCGGCGCCGCCGGGGTGATGTCTCAGGGTGACACGCTCCTGGTGACCTTTTCCGGCCACGGGGTCCCCCTGCCGGACCAGGACGGAGACGAGCGCGACGGCCTGGACGAGTCGTGGTGCCTGGCCGACAGCACGCTCCGGGACGATGAACTGGCCGAGCACTGGCGCCTGTTCGAGCGCGGCGTGCGCATCGCGGTGGTGGCGGAAAGCTGCTACAGCGGGGGCTCGGGGAGGGATGACAAGGACTACGTCTGCGTGCCGCCGCGGCCGGGCGGGGGACAGCGCTTCCGGGGGACGAGGGGGGCGGGGATGGACGATCAGGAGGCCGGCAACCCCTGCATCGTCGAGGCGGCCAGCGACGACGACGATATCCGCGCCAGCGTTCTGCTGCTGGCGGCGTCGGGGGAAAAACAGAGTGCGCACGACGGCGTTTTCACCCGCTACCTGCTGGATGTATGGCAGGACGGTACGTTCCGGGGCAGCTACTGCAATCTCTTTCGCGAAGTGCACCGGCGGGTCACGGCGGAGTACTCATCCCAGCATCCGCAGTTGAAGATGCTGGGCGCGCCCGATCCGGAGTTTTCCATGGCGCCCGCCTTTCACCGCGACGGCACCACACGGGGCGCCCGCTACCGCGGCGCGATCCGGATGGTCGGCTGACTGACCGTTTTCACTCGATCACACGATGCGGGGCGCGGATCCATCGCGCCCCGCCTTGTCGTTCTGGGGCCCGCGGCTGAGCCTGCCGCCGCGCGCCGTCCAGTCACCGCGGCGTGTTCGCGGTGGATGCCGCGATCAGGAGTGCTCCGCGCATGCGTGCTCCACGCGCGTGGTCAGGCGGTCGAGCGCGTCGAACGGGAACGGCGCGTCCCAGTGCGAGCGGTAGCCCTCCGCCCGCGCGCGGCCGGCCAGGTCCCGCAGCCCGCGCCAGAGCGGCAGCACCATCTCCAGCGGCGTGCCCCACTGCTTCACCGTCACCTCGCCCTTTTCGCCGGGCCGGCGCCCCCACCGGTACGTCACCACCTCAAAGATGACAGCGGATGGATCGAACGATCGGAAGCGCCAGTCGTGCTCGACGGGTTCTTCGCAGATGCGCGCCACGTACTCGCCCGGCCCGCTGAGCACGCCGTGCAGGGCCGCCACCAGTTCGCTCACGAAGTCGTACGGCATGTACGACACGTCGAACGGAAACGGGCCGTCATCCAGCTCCAGCGTGACGGGAAGCCAGCCGTGGTGAGCCCTGCCGAATGTGACCTTCATCGCGCGGCACCGGAATGGAGGGTGGCGATCAACCTCCGCGGCGCGGCGGTGAGAACCGCTCGCGTTCCGCGGACCATCCAACCTGAAGCCGGCCCTGTGCGCCCGCAACGTCGGATAGAATCAGCGTGCACCCAGCCGCGTTCGCCGGGATCACACCGATGGAGCACGATAGAGCCAGCGGTTCTGATGATGGGTTGCGGCGGGACGCCGCCTGGAGGGATGGACTGGAGCGCGCCGGCGCCCGGGCGGACGCCGGCGCGCAACCCGCTCAGCAGCGGATGCAGATGTTGTTCACGAACGTGGCGTACCCCGGCTCAGACGGCTGGTAGCACTCCGCGCGCGTGCAGCGGCAGGTATTCTGGCCAATGCAGGTTCCCGCCGCGGAAATCTGCGCGCCCTGCACGGTGCCGCGCTCCGCGGATTCCGCGTCGGTCACGAAGCTGTCGATCCGCAGTTCATCGAGCTTCAGGCTCAGCTTCTTCATGGGGTTCCCCGTGGGTGCAAGGATGCGGGCGCGCATCATCATCGACGCACAGCCCAAATGTCTTCTATCGTCGTGAAAGGGATGCAAGGAGCGTGCGACGGTACCCACACCGGCGGCGCGATGATCGCGATCACAGGCCTGTGAGCCGGGTTGGAGGGCGTGCGCGGGGACTCGGGTCCGTCATCCACCCAACCCGCGACGTCCCGCTTGGTGCGACGGGTGCCGGCTAGAGCTGCACGGCGATCTTGGCGAGGGCCGCGATCCACAGAACCGCAAGCAGAACAACGCCGCCGCGCCGGCTTTCGCTGCATCCCCACCACAGGCGCCACACCAGGATCGTGGCGGCCGCCGCGAGCGCCAGCACCTGCACAGCCGCGGAAAGGCTCGTGTGCGGAAGCGCCGCCCTGATGGCGAACAGCACGCCGAAGAAGATGGCGAAGCGCACCGGCGGCGGCAGGCGCGACCGCGCGCAACTGGGGCCTGAAATGAAGTACGGGGCGGCGTCGGGAGCGGACGGCATCGGTCGGTCGAGAAGGGGAGGCGGATCACCCGCGGGCGCCGGGCGATCCGCCTCCTCTTACGGACTTCGCGGCGGAAAGGTTCGGTCAGGCGCAGCGGACGCAGGGGCCGCCGTTGTAGGCGGTTCCCCATCCCTGTTCGGTGTACGCGTAGCACTCCCACGGAATGCACGTGGCCTCGTAGACGCGCGTGATCACCATCTCGGCGTGCACGGTTCCGCCGCGTGCCGCCGGCGCATCGGTGCTGAACGTTTCGATCCGCAGGTCGTCGATCTTCAGGCTCAGCTTCTTCATCGATCCTCCAGAGTGCGTGGTGTCGGGCACGCGCACCGGACGGTGACGCGTGCCTCAATCCTCCCCGCCGTGGACGGACCTCGTTCGTCTGCCGCCACGGCGAGAACTACGCGGGTGGTCAGCGGGTCCACACCGCCCAGTCACTTCCCGACGCGGCGAGCGTCCAGCCTGTGCCGGGCGACCAGCTTCCCGGGCCGATCTTCATGGCCACGTTGTTGTTGATGATGGCCGCGTACCGCGTGGCGTCCGCCACCTGCACGGCGATGGTGCTGGTCGCGGTGATCCCCTTCTGCTTCCGGATCCCGATGAGCGTGCGGATCTTGTTCTGCAGGTCCGTTCCCCAGTCGAAATAGTGGGGCCAGTACACCGTGGGCGTGCCGGGGTGGGTGAGGATGTACGCGTATCCCTGCTCCACCTTGGCGCTGGGGAACGGCCAGTGGTTCTGCCCGCCGTCCGGCGAGGGCCCGGTGTCGTGGTTGTCCACGAAGGTCACGCTCATGGCCGGCCACCAGCCGATGGCGCCGGGAACGCACCCCATCCGCCAGTACTCGGTACGGTCCACGGCCAGCTGCAGTTGCCACTTGGTCGTGAAGTCGAACGCGGCGGAGCGGTCGCCCGTCGCGTTGATCCAGTCCATCAGTTTCTGGCGATGGTAGTTGATGCTGGAGCACGAGGCGTAGTAGTCGCCCGTGATGTCCGGCCACAGCTCGCCCACGGAAAAGTACGGCGTGGTCGCCGTGTTGTAGGCGCCCACGTACGACGCGGAAAAGCCCTTCACGTAGTCGTAGCGCCACCCGTCGAAACCCGCGTTGCTGGCGTTCTTCATCCAGGTGAGCCAGCTGGTGATTTCCGTCTGCACCGAGGCGTTGGTGTGGTCCAGGTCGCGGGCGGCCGCGTAGCCGTCACCCGTGTCAAAGGCGCCGGTGCCCAGGCCCCACTCATCGTTCTGCGTCACCGCCTGCGCGTTGCTGGCGAACGCGGGGCTGGTGAAGTCCGCCCAGTTGGTGGTGCCCACGCGGTGGTTGACGACGATGTCGCCGATGACCTTGATGTTGCGGTTGTGCAGGGCGGAGATGGCGGAGCGCAGCTGCGCGCCCGTGCCGTATTTGGACGCATCCAGGTTGCGCCACTCGTTGGGCAGGTACCCCGCCGAGTCCGCCGCGCGCGACGCGGGCGGAAGCCACACCATGGTGAACCCGGCCGTCTGAATGTCGGGTGCCTTGCTCGCGACGATGTTCCACCAGTCCCACCGGTGCGAGTTCCAGTGAAAGCCCTGCAGCAGCACGTCGCTGCCGGTGCCGGCGAACTGTGCGGCCCGTGGCGCGGCGGGTGTGGCCGGAGCCAGCGGCGTGGGCGCGTCCAGCCGGGTGGTGTCGCACCCCGCGGAGAGGGCGGCCCCCAGGGAAAGCGCGACGTACAGGAAGCGGAGCTTCAGAAGTTTCCTGCTCATGGTGGTTCACCGCAGGCTGAAGGGCGAGCGGATCGGTCCCGGAGCGGGGGCTCCGGGCGATCACGGACAGCGTACCTCGCCGCAGATTGCGCGCCGCTCCTAATCAGCCGTACTGATTGGATTTGCGAAAACGGCAGTTCCACCCGCGCACCAGAACGGGGCGCACGGTTGCACACATCTGGTCACATCATTGTGCTTGAACGGCCGTTGCCGAGGTACATTAGCCGCCTCACATCGCACAACATGAACAGCATGCGGTGGCAAAAAAACAGGCCGGGCACCCTGCGGTGCCCGGCCTGTCTGCGCCCGATCAGCCGCCGCACTCGCAGATGATCTGGTGGCCGGTGGCGCAGGTCTGCTCGCGCGTGCAGAGCGCCGTGCCGCCGCCCCCGCATCCGCCGCCGCACGAATTGGCGCAGGTGTCGGGACAGGTGTAGTCGCACGACCCGATGTCGTACGAACACTCGCAGATGATCTGGTTGCCGGTGGTAACGTGGGCCATGACGGTGCCGCGAAGGGGTGCATCCGGCGCGGTCTCGAACGAGTCGACGGCCAGGTCGTCCAGCTTGAGCTTCTTCATGAGAGTTCTCCGGAGATGGAAGTCGGATGCGGCCGGCGGACGCGCCTGGCCGGGGGATCTTCCCTCGAAGTCCACAGGCAGGATTTTCAGGTGAATCTTCCGCGGATGCACAACGTTGTGCGCCGGGAAGATGGGAGTTCAGGCTCCCGGTATGCGGACGGTTGAGGGAACCCGCCACGCAGCAGATTTTGTGCCGTTTATCGGCCTGAAATGTACGATTCTGTGACAATATGATTCCGCCGTGGTGGAGCCGGGTCAACGCCGCGCTGCGCCTTGTCGTCCGGGCTGGCGATCCTTGCCGCTCCGCTTGTCAGCCGCGCTCCGCGCCGTGCCTGGCGGCACCTGCCTGCGCGGGAAGGGATCGAAAGAAAGAACGAATCTCACCCCAGGATGCATGGATTTCACCCCACGGCCCTTGGAGGCGGAGAGAAAGGGATTAGCGTCATCAGACCAGCGGTATTCTTCTCTCCTCAACACGGAGCCGGACCCATGAAGAAGCTTGCCCTCAAGCTCAACGATCTGCAGGTGGAGTCGTTTGAAACGAACCTCGTGGAGGCGGAGCGCGGCACCGTGGAGGCGCACGCGACTGACGGGGTGTGCAGCGGCCTGCAGTGCACCGGAATGCTCAAGACCTGCGCGTTCACCTGCGAAGCGTCCTGCGAAACGCACGTCTGCTCCTGCTGACCAGCCGCGTACCTCCCGGCCGGAGCCGGCGGTCTGCTTCGCGGAGATGATGTGCAAGGGCGGGCGCCGGTCGGCGCCCGCCCTTTTCTGCGTGGCCGTCCGTTCGGCGGCCGCCTCTCATCCACCGGCCTGGCGGCTCTCCCACCCGCGCATCTCGGCGCCCCAGAGCGTGTCCGGCTCGCACGCCCGGGGATCGGCCGCGAACAGAAAATCTCGGAACTCCCGCTGCAGACCGGCGGGGACCGCCGCGTCCCAGTACGCGCCCGGCCCGCCGATGCGCTGCGCTTCCGCGATCAGGTTCCGGAAGCGGAGCAGCGTTTCCGCCAGGACGGGCACGTTGCGGTTGATGTACATCTCCGCCATCCCGTCATCGTGGTTCAGGCAGGCCACCGCGCCGTCCGGCATCACGACGATGGGGTCTCCCGATCCGTTGCCGCCGATGACCGTGTACTTCGCGTATTCGGCCGGCAGTCCCCACATCTCGGGCAGGGTCCGCGCATCCTCCGGCGGCGGGCCGAACGACAGAAATGGCGCCGCGTCCTCGGGAAGCCCCGCTTCGGCCAGGAAGCGCCGGTTCTCCTCGCTGACGGCTGCGTCCCGCAGGTGATCTTCCGGAAAGGCGACCAGCGGAATCAGATCATCACCCCAGGCAAGCTCGAATTCGGCGGGCGTCAGCATCGTTCCCGGTGTGAATGGATCGGCGTCGTTGATCTGCTCGCGGACCCGGGCAGGTCGCAGGCCACAGCGCCGCGGCCTGTCTGCGCCCCGCAACGCCTCATCGCGGTTCGATGATCGGGAGCGCTCGGAGGATGGAGAAACGGGAGTTGCCAGTCCGACAGATGTGCTGCACCAGCAGACTGCGTCCGCGCCTCATCCATCCACCACCGCCGTGTTCGTTCGGACGTGAACCCGCTCACCGGGAGGGGTTCGCGGCCGCGACGGACGGCGGATCGGCGGGCGCTCCATCAACCGGGAGACCCTTCATGCGCGAAAAGATCAGAGTGCTTTTCCTGGCCGCCGACCCGTTCCGGGACGGCGCGCAGCTGGAACTCGAGCAGGAGATGCGCGCGATCCGCCGCGCGCTGCAGCGGGGAAGCGCGCACGACACGCTGGAACTGGAGTCCAACTTCGCCACGCGGACGGGCGACCTGCAGCTGGCCCTGCTGACGTACCGGCCCCACATCGTCCACTTCTCCGGGCACGGCGGCAAGGACGGCGTCATCTACCTGAGCGGTGCGGAAGGCAACCCGGCCGCGGTGGGCAAGGCGGCGCTGGCCAGGCTTTTTTCCCTGCTGGACAGCGGGGTACGGGTGGTGGTGCTGAACGCCTGCCACACGCACTCGGTCGTGGAGGCGCTGCGGGACATGGTGGATTTTGCCATCGGGACCAACCGCGCCATCAGCGACGTGGCCGCCATCGATTTCTCGCGCGCGTTCTACACGGCGCTGGCGTCCGGTGCGGGCGTGCAGCAGGCGTTTGATCTGGGCGTGAACCAGCTGGAGCTGGATGGCAGCTACGACGCGGACGTGCCGGTGCTGCTCAAACAGTTCGGCGCGGACCACAGGCCGCTGCTCGCGACGTCCGCGACGAGCGACGAGAGCGCGCTCAAGACGCGGCAGCACTTGGAATCGGACAAGATCACGGGTACGGACGTGGAGATGGTCGGGCACGACCACAACGGCGCGGGCCGCCCCGCTGGCGGAGAGGTGGACCAGAGAGTTTCCGGAAAAGAGATCAACGGCGGCGCCATCCGGATGATCGGCGTGCGTACAACCCGCTGAGGCACGCCGTTTTCCATGGGAGGCGGATCCGTCGGGGAGCCGGCGCTCTGGCGCCGGTTTCCGTGGAACGCCCGGCGAATGAGCCGCGGCGATCAATACGGCTCCGTTTCGGCCCTCAGCCGTGGATCGCGGCGGAGGGCCGTAACGTGGGAGGATGTCGCTGAGACTGATTGCGGTGGATGGGCCCTTGCTGGCGCACGCTGCCGTGGGCCGCGCTCACGAGGCTTCCGGACCGCAGGGGTAGCGGATCGCCGTAACCGCTCCCGCCTGGTTGGTGGATGGACCGTTGTCCCACTCCTCCATGGCACGGCCACGAAGCGTGTCGCCGTCCAGCCGCCGCGACAGGATCAGTTCGGATCCGCTGAAATTGGTGTGGAATACGACGTGGATGCTGTCCGTCAGAGAGTCCGCGGCCCAGTACTGCGTCCCGCGGTGGCTGCGCGGATCGGCATCATCCCGCCCGTCCCGATCCAGCTTCGCGAGTCTCCACGCGGAATCACCGCGAACAGGGTAGGGCGTCGGATCGAGCCGAACCTTTGGAGGCGCGAAGTACAGGCTTTCCGACGCGGGGCGGCCGCGCTCGTCATACAGCGAGTAACAGCCGGTCATGTCGCCCGGGAGTACAACGGCCCGGTGCCCACCGGGGGCCCCGTACGTCGCACCACCGAGCCCCGCGAGCAGGGTGGCCAGCCCGATGACTCCAATCCGCCGCGATCCGATCACCATGCCTCTCGGTTCAAAATTCCAGTTGCTGACGGAGCGTTCACGCCCAACGGCATCCGCTTCACGACGCCAACTGACAAGACGCCTCCAGGTGACGTTTTATTACAGTGTTGCACTCACGGCGTCCAATGGCGCCGGCCAAACTACCTCACCCAGCCGGTCAGCCGGAGAAAGCAACACCACGGCTTTCGCCGCCAGCAACTGGGCCGATTTCGTTCTGCCAGCCTGAAGCCATCGACGGATCGCCAGTCCGACGTCGGTGCCTACGGATACGTCCAGTGATCGCCCTAGAAGATCAACCCGACGTCCCAGAAATCCTGGTTGGTCAACGGAGGTCCCGAATTTGGGAACGCCGAAGTCAGCCGTTTTATTCCGTTTAGCGTACCAGTCCCGCACTGGATTCCGCGCGAAGAATGTGTACACGTCGAAGTCGTTGATGCCGGCTTCTCCGTGGAGATAGTGACTGGCTGCTCCTTGGCAAAGAGCTGTTCCTAACACCCGGTTCTGATACTGGCCAGCCCATTCCGGGTGGCGGTCGAAGAAGTCGCTCAAATCATCAGCGGCGATTTGCGCGAGCCGTTGAAGGTCCGCCTGGGTAATTTGATGAAAAGAACGGCCTTCTGGTCCAACGTTGCTCATCTTTCCCTCACTTCGCCAAAGCCAGCAGCTCGGGCGTGGACACGGGCTTTCGGCCGTCGCAGAAGTCGGAGATCTGGTGGCGGCAGCTGAAGCCGCTGGCGACCACGTAGTCCGCCGGCGCACTGCTCCGCACCGCCGGAAAAAGCACGCGCTCCCCGCATGCCTTGCTGACGTCCTAGTGCCCATAGGGCAGATCAGCAGAACTCTGCAGAATTATGACACTTATCGGGTAAATCAAAGGTCATGCGTAACTACTCCTTCGGGAAGCCGTCCGATGTAGCTACCCAAACAGCCGTGAGCAAAGCGCACCATAGGCCCCACGTAGTCAGCTAGGCGGCGCATCACGTCAGCTATCTCGTCTGTGCTTACACCCATATACTGGATGAGATAGAGGGTTCTCAACTCGTCGGCGAAGACGCCTCTAGTGCTGGCGGGATTAAGGTCTGCACGAAAGCGCAAGCCGCTTTCAAGGTCGGCCATTTGGCTCAGTACCTCATCCCAGCGTTGGCTGCCCGGTTTGGGGTAATGGAAGAACTCATCACGGATAGGCTTCGCAATCCGCTCAACAAAGGAGCCTGCGAATGGTTCGAAAGCAGGACGAATGAGAGCCAGCATCGACTGGTCCGAAGCGTCCATCGTGTCGATAAACTTCTTGATCTCGGAATCTTCTAAACCTCCCGAAAGAAGCTTTGCCCCTTCTCGAAATTGTGCGCATGTAAGCCAAAAGTAGAATAGTCCTTCCGGCGAATCGGGCCCCTCTGCGAACTCCCGTTGCATCGCATCAAAGGATTGCAGGATGTCGTTGGCCATGAGCGTGAGACCAGCAATCCACTTTCCAAGTGCTGATCCAGCTGGAAACGCATCCCCTATCCTGAATCGTATCCACCGAATCTCGGAATTCATCTTCAACTGCTGCTAAGGGACGAAGAGCCGGACGTTCATTTTTGTAGCGCCTCTTCACTTCGCCAGTGCCAGCAGCTCCGGCGTGGACACGGACTTTCGGCCGTCGCAGAAGTCGGCGATCTGGTGGCGGCAGCTGAAGCCGCTGGCGACCACGTAGTCCGCCGGCGCGCTGTTGCGCACCGCCGGAAAGAGCACGCGCTCCCCGCATGCCTTGCTGACGTCGTAGTGCCCTTCCTCGTACCCGAAGCTGCCGGCCATTCCGCAGCATCCGCTGTCCAGAATCTCGAACTCCAGCCCCTCCACCTTGCTCAGCACCGCGCGCGTGGGCTCCATCCCCACCAGCGACTTCTGATGGCAGTGGCCGTGCACGACGGCGCGCCCCTCCAGCCGCCCGGGCTTCCAGTCCGGCAGCGCGGCCAGAAACTCTTCCAGCGTCACCGACGCCGCGGCCAGCGCCTTGGTGCGGCCGTCGCGCACCAGGTCGGGAAGCTCGTCGCGCAGGGTGAGGATGCAGCTGGGCTCCACGCCCACGATCCACGCTCCGTTTTCCACCTCCGGAACCAGCGTGTTCAGCAGATCCGTCTGCAGATCGCGCGCGTGGTCCAGCAGCCCCTTGCTGATGGCCGCGCGCCCGCAGCACACCTGCCGCTGCGGCAGCTTCACTTGGAACCCGGCGCGCTCCAGCACCGTCACCGTCGCCTTGAGCGGCTCCGTGCCAAAGAACCCGTTGAAGGTGTCATCCAGCAGAATGACGGTCGGCTTTCCGTCTGCCGGCGCCGCCGGTCGGCGCTTGAACCAGCGGCGGAACGGCTCCGGCGCGAAGGACGGCATCTCGCGGCGCGGGTCGATGCCGCCCATCCGCTTGATCATCCCGCTCATCATGCGGTTGCCGAAGTTGGCGAAACCGGGCGCGATGGAGGCCGCCTTCGCCACGTCGTGGATGCGGCCGAAGAACTGCGCCTTGCGGTCCACACCGTGCTCGCGGTGGTGCTGCGCCAGGAACTCGCTCTTGTAGCGCGCCATGTCCACGCCGACGGGGCATTCCGTCTTGCACGCCTTGCACGCCAGGCACAGGTCCAGCGCCTCCAGCACTTCCTTGCTGCGCATTCCCGGAAGGCTGCCCTGCATGGCCTCGCGCAGCAGGTTGGCGCGGCCGCGGGTGCTGTGCTGCTCCTCCAGCGTCACCATGAACGACGGGCACATCGTCCCCGCGTCCACCTTGCGGCACACGCCCATCCCGTTGCACTTCTCCACCGCCACCGCGAAGTCGCCGCCATCGTTCGTGTAGTCGAACCACGTCTGCGGCGGATGGGCGCGATAGTCGTCGCCGAAGCGCAGGTTCTCGCTCATCCGCTGCACCGGGGGGACGATCTTGCCCGGGTTCATGCGGCCTTCCGGATCGAACGCGCGCTTCACCTGCCGGTGCAGGTCCATGATCTCCGGCCCGAACATGATGGGCAGGAACTCCGACCGCGACAGCCCGTCGCCGTGCTCGCCGCTGAGCGATCCGCCGAACTCCACCACCAGTTCCGCCACCTCGTGCGCGATGCGCTGCATGCGCTCCACGTCTTCGCCGCGCTTCAGATTGAGATCGACACGGATGTGCAGGCAGCCCTGCCCCGCGTGCCCGAAGAAGCCGAGGGACGTTCCGTTGCGGCTGACGATCTCCTCGAAGCGCCGCGTGTAGGCGCCCAGCTTTTCCGGCGCGATGCCGGTGTCTTCCACGAACTCCTGCGGCTTGATGTCGCGGTGCGCCGTCGTTCGATACAGAAGCCCGGTCGCGGCCTGCCGCAGCGCCCACGCCGCCGTCTGGTCTCGCGCGGACAGAAAGACGCCCGCCGTGGGATTCCCCGGCAGCCCCGGCGCGCGCCGCGCAAAGTCGTGGGCGCGCTCGGCCACCTCGTCCGCCGTCTGCCCGCTGAACTCGCAGAACAGCACGCCCAGCGCGTCCGGCGAGGCGAGCGCGGCCGTGGCGCGAAAGTCCAGCAGTTCGCGCGCGCCCTGCATCACCCGCGAATCCACGATCTCCAGCGCCGTCAGCCCGGGCTCGTCCAGGATGAACGGCGTGGCGTCCATGGAGGTGAAGCGCTCGCGAAAGCTCAGCAGCACCAGACCGCGGTGCGGCGGCACGGGAACGAGCCCCAGCTCCGCCTGCACCACCGTCGCCAGAGTTCCTTCCGAGCCGACGATCATGTGCGCCAGGTTGACGTCGGGCGCCTCGAGCATGGCGTCGAAGTTGTAGCCCGATACGCGGCGCGGCACCTTGGGATAGCGCGACAGGATGCGCTCCCGCTCCGGCTCCAGGATGCCCAGGACGCGGCGGGCCAGCTCGCCCTCCGTTCCCGCCATGGTCGGCACCGCGTCGCGCGCGACGGAGCCGAAGTGGGCGGCCGCGCCGTCGTGCAGCACGCAGTCCAGCGTGTGCACGTGGTCGCCCGTCTTGCCGTAGACCAGCGAGCGAGCGCCGCACGAATTGTTGCCGATCATTCCGCCCAGGCAGCACTGGCGGATGGTGGCCGGGTCCGGCCCGAACGTGAGCCCGTGCGGCGCCGCGGCGCGGTTCAGCCGGTCCAGGCGCACGCCGGGCTGCACCACGGCGCGGCGCCGGTCCGGGTCGATGTCGATCACCCGGTTCATGTACTTGCCGAAGTCCAGCACCAGCGCGGGGCCCACCGTCTGCCCCGCGAGCGCCGTCCCGCCGCCGCGGGGCAGGACGGGAACGCCGTTTTCCGCCGCCAGCCGCACCGCCGCCATCACGTCCTCCGCGTCGCGGGGGATGACGACGCCCACGGGAAGGAGCTGATAAAGCGAGGCGTCGGTGCTGTACAGCAGGCGCGACTTGGCGTCGAAGCGGGTTTCGCCGCGGATGCGGTCCTTGAGGGCGCGCTCCAGGCGGGCTCCCTTTACGTCGGGCTGGATGACGAGCATCGGGATTCGGCTGCGTTCGATCGGACGGGGACGGGGGCGTACCGGAAAGTACCGCGCCGGGGTGCTGCGGGATACGTGCCGGGGAAGTGAGGAGAAGTGCGTGAGTGCGGGGTGCTGGGTGCGTGAGTGCGAGGGAAACGGATGTGGGTGGATGGATGAGGTGCGGGAGGCGGGATTCGCGGGCGGCCCCCACCCGGGCTCGTACTACTCGCCCACCCTCCCCCAAAAAAGACTGGGGGAGGGTGGGGGCGGGGCGGAAAACTCGGTGCGTGCTGCGGAGCCGAGTGTGGCGGCAGCCTGTCGGGAGCGAATGAATCCGCCGCTCCAACAGCGCAAAGCCCCGACACGACGCCCACAGGCGCCGTTCGGGGCTTCAACTCCATCGGGACCCGCGACAAGGCCGCCGGCCCAGCCCGCGCAGGCGGGCTTCGTGTTGTGCGAGGCGCGGTTTCAACCGCCGGGCGGAACTCCGCCGGCCCGCACCGCACTCCGCCCCCGCGCTGAGGTCTCCCTTCCCCCAAGAGGTTTTGGGGGGAAGGGCCGAGATGGGGCCCTCATACTTTCCGCCCGCACTGAATCGCCCGCTCCACACGGCACTGGGGTGTGCTCCCTCTCCCACATCTGTTCGTGGGAGAGGGTCGTCGTGCGCAGCACGCGGGGTGAGGGCTCAGTTCTGCGATGGACGCGAGATGTGCAGGTCCGGTGCGCCGCGGCTGGGGGTGCGCGGGCGCGCCATTTCCACCGCCGCGTGCTCGCCCTCCTTCCACGCGTGCAGATGCTCGTCCGACAGCGAATCCAGCAGCCGGTCCAGCAGGATCATGGAATCGAACACCCCGTCAAGCCGCCGCTTCTGCTCCGGATCCGCCGTGGCGTCCATGGTCAGCAGCGCCGCCACCTGCCGGTGAATGCCGTCCGCCAGCATCGCCCGCGCCGCGGCCAGTGTGCTGCGCCGCACCTGCCGCTGCCGCGCGCGCACCACCCAGAAGATCACCCCGTGCAGAAGCCCCACGGCCACGGCCGTGCACGCCGCCACCTTCCACCACGCCCCCACCCCGCTCAGCAGCGCCGGCACCAGCAGAATCACCGCCAGCCCCGCCACGCTCAGCCACAGCTCCAGGTACTCCAGAAGGTGCTTCTTCACAGGCGCATCCGGTCACGAAAGGGTCAACGCGATCCTCGTCACCAATCTATCCTTTTGGGCCGGGACACAGTAAGGCGCAGAACGCGCGGGTAACGTGCGAAGATTGGACACGCATAGCTCAATCCGTGCGGACCGTGGATGATGACGATCGGCATCCCCGTCCTCCGCGCCCCTCCGCCACCCCCGCGTCCTCCGCGCGAAACGGTGTTCATCCGCCTCCCCGTACGACGGAGCGGCGGCGCCGCGGGGGTCCGTTGACGGGTGCCGCCGATCCGGACGCACGGTTATCTTCGGGGCTTCGCACAGCCCGGAAAATTCCCATGAGCACGCTGGCTTCCGCTACGACCCTCGACGCGCCGCGGCGCACGCCTCCGGCACACGGACGCCGGCGCCGCGCGCTTCTGTTCGCCCACGAACTGCGCGCGCTCATGCGTGTGGCCGGCCCGCTGATCGTAAGCCAGCTGGGCGGCATCGCCATGAACACCACCGACACCATCATGGTGGGGCCGCTGGGCGCCGACGCGCTGGCCGCGGCGGGGCTGGGCAACGCCATCTTCATCGCCGCCATGATGCTGGCCATGGGCACGCTGATGGGGATGTCGCCGCTCATCAGCCAAGCGTTCGGCGCGGGCGACCACGCGGAGTGCCGGCGCGTCCTCGTCCAGGGGCTGTGGCTGGCCGTGCTCCTGGCCGTGCCCATGACGATCTACTGCATGTTCGGCGGGCAGATGGCGCGCGCGCTGGACCAGCCGGCGGCGGTCACCCGCGACGCGGCCGGCTACCTGTTCGCGCTGGGCTGCGGCGTTCCGCCCATGCTGCTCTTTGTCGCCTTCCGCCAGTACCTGGACGGCATGGGCGACACCAAGCCGGCCATGGCGCTCACCTTCATCGGCGTCGCCGTCAACATCGCGGGCAACATCGGGCTCATCTACGGCTTCACCATCCCGCTGCTCGGCATCCGCGTCCCCGCCGGCGGGCTGATCGGCTCCGGGTGGTCCACGACCATCGTCCGCTGGGCCATGCTCGTGGCGGTGGCCATCTACGTCGCCCGCCGCCGCGACCTGCGCCCGTTCGCCGGCGTGCCGCTCGGGCCGTCCCTCCACCGGCTGAAGGCGATGCTGCGGATCGGCGCGCCCATCGGGGTGCAGCTGGGGGCGGAGATCGGCGTGTTCGCCTACGCCGTCGTCCTCATGGGATGGATCAGCGCGCTTTCCCAGGCGGCGCACCAGGTGGCCATCAACATCGCCTCGGTGACCTTCATGGTGGCCATGGGGACCAGCCTGGCCGGCAGCATCCGCGTGGGCCAGCACGTGGGCGCGGGGAGCCGCCGCGGCGTGCACCGCGCCGTGCTCACCACCTACACGCTGGTCATCCTCTTCATGGCGCTGTGCGCGGTCGCCTTTCTGAGCGTGCCGCGGTGGATGATGGGGCTGTACACCACGGACCCGCGCATCGTGGAGATCGGCGCCGGGCTGCTGGTGATGGCCGCCGCATTCCAGGTGTTCGACGGCATGCAGGTGGCCGGCCTGTGTGCCCTGCGCGGCGCCAGCGACACCCGCGTCCCCATGTGGATGACGGTGCTGGGATACTGGGCCATCGGCGCGCCCGCCGCCTGGCTGCTGGGGCTGCACACCCCGCTGGGCGCCCGCGGCGTGTGGGCCGGCCTGGTGCTGGGCCTGGCATCCGTGGCGATCATGCTCGCCTGGCGCGTGCGCCGGGTGATGTGGGCCGGGCCGCTGATCCACCGCGCCCCGGCGGCCTGAATCCTCCCGCTTCCCCGCGCCGTACGGGGGAGCAAACGGATGGCGCCCCGGCGCCGTCCGTCCCATGTTTGTACGGCCCCGCGCGCCTCCATCCGCGGGGCCTCCGCACTCCCACCGCGGTCTTCCCGATGTTCCCCTCCCGCGCGTTCAAACCTTTTCCGCCCGCCTTCCATCCTATGCATGTTGGAAGCGCGAGGAACCCCTGCCCACGTCGTCATGATGGCCCCCATGCTGGCTGACAACCCTCCCGCGGCCGATGTGCCCGCCGTGGCGGACCTCACGGTCCGCCGCGCCCAGGAGGGCGATGCCGCGGCGTTCGAGCAGCTGTACCGTGACAACGTGGGCCGCGTCCACGCCCTGTGCCTTCGCCTGAGCGGCGACAGCAACCGGGCGGAGGAGCTTACGCAGGACGTGTTCGTCCGGGCGTGGGAGCGGCTGGGGTCCTTTCAGGGCAAGAGCGCCTTCAGCACCTGGCTGCACCGCCTGGCGGTGAACGTGGTGCTGGGCGAGCGGCGGAGCGAAGGGGTGCGCGTGCACCGCATCTTCGGCACCGACACGCCCGAAGCGTACGAGTCGCCCACCCGCGCGCCGGACCCCGGCGTGGCGATGGACCTGGAGCGCGCCATTGCGCTCCTTCCCCCGGGCGCCCGGTCGGTTTTTGTCCTTCACGACGTGGAGGGCTACAAGCACGAGGAAATCGCGAACATGCACGGGTCGGCCGTGGGTACGTGCAAGGCGCAGCTGCACCGCGCCCGACGGCTGCTGCGGGAGGCACTGGGACGATGACACACGAACGTACGCTGGAACTGCTGGACGACTACGTGGGCGGCGAACTGGCCGCCCCCGACGAGCGCGACGTGCGCCGCCACCTGATGCAGTGCGACGACTGCCGCGCCGAAGAGCGCGCGCTGCTGGCGCTGCTGGACGAGGCCGCCGCGCTCCCCACCGCCATCGAGCCCGCGCGGGACCTGTGGTCGCAGATCGCGCCGCGGCTGCAGCCGCGCGACACGGTTTCCGTCCCCGCCGAGGTGCCGGTGATCGGGCCGCGCCACACGCGGCGGGTGCCCTGGTGGATGCAGGCTGCGGCCGCGGTGCTGCTGGTGACCACCTCGTCGCTGGTCACCGTGAGCGTCATGGGCGGCCGCGGGACGACCGATCCCGTCGCCGTCGCCCCCGCCGCGGGCACGCCGGTGGAGAAAGCGCCGGTGACGGCGACGCAGCCGGCCCGGCAGGACGCGGCGCTGGCCTCGTTCCGCCCCGCGGAGCAGGAGTACCAGGTGGCCATCGGCGATCTGCAAAAGCTTCTGCAGACGCAGCGGGGGCGCATGTCTCCCCGCACGGCCGCCACGGTGGAGGCCAACCTGCGCGTGATCGACAAGGCCATTCAGGAATCGAGCGCGGCCCTGGCCGCGGACCCCAACAGCCGGGAGCTCGCACGGATGCTCTCGACCGCCTACGACGCCAAGCTGGACGTGCTGCGCCGCGCGGTGCAGTTGTAGCCGCACGCGTCCATCGAAAGATAAAGACCAATGAACTCGCACATTCGGCTTCTGACGGCCGCGGGGGCGGCCGTGCTCCTGGGCTGGGCCGCCCCGGCGCAGGCGCAGCGGCAGGTGAACGCCCGCCAGTCCACCAGCGGCACGGGAACGACGGAAATCAGCACCAACGGCGGCTCGCTGCGCGTCATCGGGTGGAACCGCAACGAGATCCAGGTGACGGGCACGCTGGCCCGCGAAGGCGACCGCCTGCAGCTGGACGGCGGCGACGTGACCGTGGTGGGAAGCCGCGGGCGCGCGGGGCCGGCCACCCTGGAGGTGCGCGTCCCCGCCGGGCGGTCGGTGCAGGTGCAGGCCGGCGGCGGCGCGGTCACCGTCACGGGGGTGGAGGGGAACGTGGAGGCCGACAACCAGAACGGCCCCGTTTCCATCAACGGCAGCCCGCGCAACGTGGAGGTCAGCACCACCAACGGGCCGGTCACCATCAACTGCACCACCCGCGACGTGAGCGTGCACTCCATGAACGGCCCCATCACCGTTGCCGGAAGCGCCAGCGGGCACATCGAGGCCGACGCGCTCAACGGGGGCGTCACCATCAGCGCCGCCTCGCCGCGCATGGAGGTGAACACGCTCAACGGCCCGGTGCGCATCACCAGCGCCAACGGCCAGGTGGAGGTCAACACCGTCAGCGCGCCTATCACCGTGGCGGGCCGGCGCATCACCGGGAGCATGCAGACGGTGTCCGGCCCGGTGGTCGTGGAGGGGCCGCTGTCGGGCGACCTGAGCGTGGATTCGCACAGCGGCAGCGTGGAGCTGCGCCTCCCGGGCGGCACCGACGCGGACCTCACCGTCACCACGTGGAACGGCCGCTTCACCTCCGCCTTTGGCGAAGGCCGGCGCGACGGCGGAGAGCGCCGGCTGCGCATCGGGTCGGGCGGCACCGACATCACCATCACCACCTTCAGCGGACCGGTGCGGCTCATCCGCCGCTAGCCCTCCGCGCACCTTTCGACCCCGCCGTACCCCTCCATGCTCGCAGCACTCCTCCTGATCGGGGCCACCGTCCTGGCCCCGGCCGATACCACGCGCAAGACGATCGCCGCCCACCGCCTCGCCCCCGGCGAGTCGGTGGCGGTGGACGGCCGCCTGAACGACGCCGTGTGGGCGGCCGTTCCGGTGGCCGGCGACTTTGTGCAGCAGAACCCGGACTGGGGGCAGCCGGCCAGCCAGCGCACGGAAGCCCGCATCGCCTACGACGACCACGCGGTGTACGTGGCCGTGCGGGCGTGGGACACGCGGCCCGACAGCATCGCCAGCCTGCTGGCCCGGCGAGACGCCAGCGGCGTCTACACCGACTGGGTGCAGATCATCTTCGACAGCTACAACGACAAGCGCTCCGGCTACCGCTTCGGCGTCAATCCGCGCGGCGTGAAGAAGGACGTGTTCCACTTCAACGACGGCAACGAGGACCTGAGCTGGGACGCCGTGTGGGACGCGGAGGTGTCGGTGGATGCGGAGGGATGGAGCGCGGAGTTCCGCATCCCCCTGTCGCAGCTGCGGTTCCGCGCGTCGGAGATGGGGCAGACGTGGGGCCTCAACATTCTGCGCGACCTGGCGCGGCGGCAGGAGCGCTCGTACTGGTCGCCCATGTCGCCGGACGCGCCGGGGTACACCTCACGCTTCGGCACGCTCACGGGGCTCACCGGGCTGCGCGCGCCGCGGCGGCTGGAGGTGCTTCCCTACACGGTGGCCAGCGTGACGCGCGCCCCCGCCGCCGGGCATGACGGCGATCCCTTCTTCCGGGGGACGGACCCGTTCGCCAGCGTGGGCGCGGACGTCAAATACGGCTTGTCGTCGGACCTGACGCTGACGGCCACCATCAACCCGGACTTCGGGCAGGTGGAGGCGGACCCGTCGGAGGTGAACCTGAGCGCGTTTGAAAGCTACTTCAGCGACAAGCGCCCGTTCTTCGTGGAGGGCGTGGACATCTTTCAGTTCGGCGTGGGGCTGGGGGACGACAACAGCGAGGGGCTGTTCTACTCCCGCCGCATCGGGCGGGCGCCGCAGCGGCGGATGGGGACGTCGGAGGGGCGGCCGTACGTGGATTCGCCGCAGCAGACGACGATCCTGGGCGCCGCCAAGCTGACGGGAAAGGTGGCGCGCGACTGGAACATCGGCGTGCTGAACGCCATCACCGGGCAGGAGCGCACCCGCTTCTTCGATGCACAGACGGGGGACATCCGCTCCATCGCCAGCGAGCCGCTCACCAGCTACGGCATGGCCCGCGTGCGCCGCGACTTTCACGACGGCCGCAGCGCGGTGGGCGCGGTGCTCACCGCCACCAATCGCGCGCTGGACGACGACGGCCTCCTGTTTCTCCCCAGTTCCGCGTACACGGGCGGGCTGGACTTCCGCAGCCGGTTCGCGGGCGGGGACTGGGAAGTGGCCGGCTGGGCGCTGGGCAGCCTGGTGAAGGGCGACACGCTGGCCATCCAGCGGCTTCAGCTGGCCCCGCAGCGCTACTACCAGCGTGAGGACGCCGGACACCTGCGGTACGACGCCACGCGCGAGTCGCTCAACGGGCGGGGCGCGGGGCTGCAGGTGGGGCGCATTGGCGGATCGCGGTACCGGGGCGGTGTGCTGGGGCTGTACCGCTCGCCGGGGTTCGAGATCAACGAACTGGGCTACCAGCGCTCCGCGGACCAGGTGGAGCTGGCCGGCTACGGGCGCTGGTTCCAGAACACCCCGCAGGGTGGCTTCCGCTCGTGGAACCTGGGATGGAACGCGTACTCGGGGTGGACCACGGGGCGCGAGCGGACGGGCACCGGCGGCAACGTGAACGGCAACTTTCAGCTGTCGAATCTGTGGAGCGGCTACGGCGGCGCGGAGATCGGGCTGGGCGGGCTGGAGACGCGGGAACTGCGTGGCGGGCCGGCGCTGGTGGATGACGGGTTCTGGAGCACCTGGTTCGGCCTCAGCAGCGACACGCGGCGCCGCGTGTCGTTCGGGCTGGACGGCGGCTACGGCGGCAACGCGGGAAGCAACGGCCGCAACGCCAGCTTCAGCCCGTACGTGGACGTGCGCCCGTCCAGCCGCATGCAGCTTTCGCTGAGCCCCGGCGTTTCGTGGAGCCGCGACGGGCTGCAGTACGTGACGGTGCTGGGCGAGGGGGATGACAGCGAGTACCTGTTCGCGCGGCTGGACCAGACCACGGTGTCCATCACCACGCGGCTCAGCTACACCTTTACGCCGGACCTGTCGCTGCAGTTCTACGCGCAGCCCTTTGTGAGCGCGGGCGACTACCGCGACTTCATGACGGTGGCCGATCCGCGCGCGAGCCGCTTTGAGGACCGCTACCAGCCGGCGGACGAGCCGTTCAGCCCGGACTTCAACTTCAAGCAGATGCGCACCAACGCGGTGGTGCGGTGGGAGTACCGGCCGGGGAGCACGCTGTTCGTGGTGTGGAGCCAGGGGCGCGAGAACTTTGGTGACAACGGCGACTTCCGCTTTGGCCGCGACTTCAACCGGCTGTTCGGGTTCGACAACGACGTGCCCGTTCCCGCCACCAACGTGCTCATGCTGAAGCTGAACTACTGGCTGAATCTCTGAAAGAAAAGAGCCTCACACAGAGCCGCAGAGACGCAGAGAAAGAACAACGGATGGGATTGTTTTTCTCTCTGTGTCTCTGTGCCTCTGTGTGAGATGATCGGTTGCCGTTTCTCCTGAAGAAAATCGCCCCGCTCCCGAGCTTCGGGAGAGGGGCGATTACTGTCTGGTGGTGATGAGGATCAGGACCAGCCGGTGCCGCGCTGATAGTCGTCGCTCACCTGGCGCAGCAGGCGCTCGACGGCGTCGCGGCTCTGCGGAAAGAAGAGGGTGTCGGAGAGCGAGTTGAGCGCGGATCGCACGTCGCGGAACTGCTCGGCGGCGCGCAGCAGCACGTCGCCCATCCCGTGGCGCATGGCCAGATCGCTTCCCGCCGCCAGCCGAAAGCCGGTGGATCCCAGTTCATCGTAGTACGAGATGGGCGGGGCGCCGCGCCGCTGCACCCGGTGCGCGATATGGTCGGGAAACACGCCGCTCAGCCAGAGGGCAAAGTTGCCCAGGTGCACCCGCAGCAGAAACTCCCGCTCGCCGCGCGCCTGCTCCAGCGCGGCGACGATGTCCGCCAGGTAGTGAAACGGTTCGCCCGCGCCGCCATCCACCCGGTGCGCCTTTCCCGCCGTGGCGAACTCCAGCAGGATGGCCGCGGTGTAGTCCGCCAGCTGCCGGTCGTGGATCTCGCGCTGCATGAGCGCGTGGCGAACGAGGACGTAGAACACCAGCGGCGCAGGCGCGGTGCTCACCCGCGGGCCGCGCGCCAAACCGCGCAGCACGGCCGCGTCGTCCAGCAGCGCGTCCAGGCCGCCCCGGCGCAGCAGCGCCTCGCCGCCCGGCCCGGCGATGGCGGTCAGGAGTTCCGCCTCGCGCCTGCCGAACGATGCTCGAACATTGGGCTTGATCATGGCTCGTCTCCATCCAGACGGTTTGACTTCACCCTGGGTCATACCGGAGATCCCCGCCCGCGTGTTCCATCCCGCCGGGCGGCGCACGAAGGCGGAAAGCTGCATGCGCGGTGCCCGGCCGGGTGCACGGCGAAGCGTCCGGGGCGGGTCCCGTGATTGCATCGCACCGCCTGATCCGTCTCCTTTGTATCCTTTTGGGTGGAACGATGGACACCAATCTTCCCGAATCATGGCGCCGGCACCTCGCCGCTGAACTCGATGCGCCCTGGTTCCGGCAGCTGAGCGAGTTCGTGGATGCGGAGCGCGCGGCCGGCCCCGTGTATCCGCCCGCGGGCGAGGAGTTCACCGCCCTGCGCCTGACGCCGTACGACAAGGTCAGGGTGCTGATCCTGGGGCAGGACCCGTATCACGGACCGGGGCAGGCGCACGGGCTGGCGTTCTCGGTGCGCCCCGGCGTTCGTCCGCCGCCATCGCTGGCCAACATCTTCAAGGAATTGAAGTCGGAGATAGGATGCACGCCGCCGGGCCACGGCTCGCTGGAGCACTGGGCAAAGCAGGGCGTGCTGCTGCTGAACGCCGTGCTCACCGTGCGCGACGGCGAGCCCAACTCGCACAAGGGCAGGGGGTGGGAGCGCTTCACGGACGCGGTGATCCGCGCCGTGGCGGCAAAGACGGATCCGGTGGTGTTCGTGCTGTGGGGCGGGTACGCGGCCAAGAAGGAGGCGCTGATCGGGCCGCCGCACTTCATCCACAAGAGCGCGCATCCATCTCCGCTTTCCGCCAGCCGCGGGTTTTTCGGGAGCACCCCGTTCACCATCATCAACCGGGAACTGGAGCGGACGGGGAACGCGCCCATCGACTGGTGCCTGCCCAGGCTCTGAGGCGGCCCCCACCCGGGCTCGTACTACTCGCCCACCCTCCCCCAAAACGAACTGCGGAGGTTCCGGCGGGGCGGATGGATCGGCGCGAGCACCTGGGATTTTCGTGTCGAGCGAGGTCTCCTGAGCGAATGAATCCGCCGCTCAAACAGCGCAAAGCCCCGACACCGCGCTATTCGCGCGCGGTTCGGGGCTTCAACTGCGTTCAGAATGCGCACGTCACTGGGGTGTGCTCCCTCTCCCACATCCGTTCGTGGGAGAGGGTCGTCGTGCGCAGCACGCGGGGTGAGGGCCACAGCCGCGGACGAGCACCGCCGGTTGCCCTCGCGCTGAGGTCTCCCTTCCCAAGGGTTTTTGGGAAGGGTCGGGGATGGGGGCCCACCCTCCGCACGCGCCGCTGTCCAAGGCGCCAGATTTCTCAAGCTCAGATGCTCGCGCTTTCCCCGCCGGACCCCGCTCGTCAGAACGGCGAACGATCGTCCGTTGCATAGACGGAAGGGCAGCGGGCAACGGACGGAACTCCCGCCGGTGCAGGGACGTAGGACAGGCCGGCCTGTCCTCGTATCCACCCGCCGCCCTTGCGATCCCACCTCGTTGTCCGCCGTTCACGCAGGAGAGCGCCGCATGTTCAACGTACTCGCCGGGGAAAAGAAGCGCCGGGTCCTGAGCCCCGCCACGGTAATGGCCTCCGTGGCCGCCCACATCCTGCTCGTCGGGGGCGTGATGTTCGCCTCCTCCGGCCCGGAGAAGGAGCCGCAACCTCAGGAACAGCCGGTCGTGGATTGGACCGAACTGGATCCCGCGCCTCCCATCCCCGCGCCCCCCGCGCCGCCGCCCCCGCCCATGCAGACGGCCGTGGTGGACGACGCCATCCCGCCCAAGACCGGCGAGAACGTGGTGCTGCTGCCGCCCCCCGACGTGCCCGACGGCGTAAAGCCCCCCAATCCGAACCAGGCGCCCATCGACCCAGCCACGCTGACGGGAATCGGCGAAGACGGCGACGTGATCGGGCCGCCGATGGGTGAGGACGTCGTAGTGACCGGCAACAACAATCCGCAGCCCGCCGCGCTGCCCGTCGACATGGTGATGACGCCCGATCTGGTGGAAGAACAGCCGTCGCTGGACCGCGGCGGTCTGAGCCGCCTGCTGGAGCGCAACTATCCCCAGCGGATGCGCGATGCGGGAATGACGGGGCGGGTGCTTCTGGAGGTGATCGTGGACGAGGACGGGCGCGTGCGGCCCAACTCGGCCCGCGTGGTGGAAACCTCGCATCCGCAGTTCGGCGAGGCGGCCGTCCGCGCCTCGGAGCGCTTCCGCTTTCGCCCGGCCCGGATCGGCGGCGTGGCGGTGCCGGTGCGCGTCACCATCCCCATCCTGTGGTCTGTCGCGGACTGAAGATCGTCCCCACGCGACGGAACGGCGGGCCCCGGACCTGAGTCCGGGGCCCGCCGTGTTTCATGCATCCACCAAGGCCGTTTGCCCGGAAACCGCTACACCGCGGCGGGCTGCTCGCCTGGCCTGGTGCGCGCGTCCCACCAGGTGCGCAGCAGCGTCGCGCCCAGGATGAGCGCGCCGCCGCCGATGGCCCACGCCCCTGGCCGCTCGCCCTGCGTAAGCCACGACCACACCGGGTTCAGTGCCGGCTCCAGCAGCAGAAGGACGGACGCCTCCAGCGCCGGAACGTGGCGGATTCCGGCGGTGAGCAGCAGGTACGCCGCGCCAATCTGAAAGACGCCCAGGTAGCCCACCGCCACCCAGTCGCCCGTGGTGGCGTGCGCCACGGGGAGCGCCATGGGAAGGCAGGCAAGGAACGCGATCGCGTTCCCCGCCACGACGGTGGGAATGGCGCTGCCGTCGCCGCCCTGGCGGTTGCCCATCCACCGCAGGCCCACCAGCGTGAGCGCCCACGTGAACCCGCTCAGCATGGCCATCACGTTGCCGCGCGCGGGGTTGGGCGCCGTGGCCGCCGGCGCCTCCGCCCCCACGAAGAAGAGCGTGACCCCCACCGCCACCGGAAGCATGAAGAGCAGGTCGCGGCCGCGCACCTTTTCGCGCAGCAGCAGCGGCCCCAGCGCCAGCATGTACAGCGGCGCGGTGGCCTGCAGAAAGATGGCGTTGGCCGACGTCGTGAGCTTGTTGGCGGTGACGAACAGAATGAGCGTGGTGGCGTACGCCGCGCCCACCGGAAGCACGTGCCACGTCCAACCGCGCCGCGCCGCGGGCACCACCAGCAGGATGGCGAGGGCGGCGATGATGGAGCGAAAGCCGGCCACCTGCCACGAGGAAAGCGTGGTGGACTTGATGGCCGCGCCGCCGGTGGAAAACAGAAGCGCGGCGCCCAGCAGCTGCAGGCGGTGCGTGGTGGTAGCGGACACGGTCGGGATGTTCAAGAAGCGGATGCCTGGCGAGCGCGCAAGGTGGGCGCGGGGCCCCGCCGGGGCAAGCGGGCACGCAGTCTGCGAACGGGTGCGGTCCTCCGGGAAACCGTGGACCAACCTTTTGCAGATGAGGGATAGCCAGGATGGGAGACCAGGGAAGCGGACCGCACCAGTCGACGCCCGCGCCGACGGACAAGAAGCTCGACGAACTGTACGGGCTGATCGAGGGGATTGAGGTGGCGATGTTCACCACGCGGCGCGCGGACGGCCACTTGGTGTCGCGGCCCATGCAGGTGCAGGGAAAGCAGAACGGCGCGGACCTGTGGTTCGTCACCAACGGCGAAGACCACAAGATGGACGAGCTGGAATTTGACCGGCACGTGAACGTGTCGTTCTACAAGGACCGCACGCGCGAGTGGGTGTCGGTGAGCGGCACCGCGCGCGTGGTGACGGACCGCGCCAAGGTGCGCGAGCTGTACAAGCCCGACTGGAAGGCGTGGTTCGCCGACGAGGGCGGCAACAAGGATGGCAGCCCGGACGATCCGCGCATCACGCTGCTGGGCGTGGACGCCGACACCGTGGTGTACATGGTGAGCAACACGCCGCGGCCGGTGGTGCTGTACGAGGTGGTCAAGGGAATCATCACCGGAACGCAGCCGGACGTGGGTGAAACGCACGTCGTGAGCGGCAGCGAGCTTCACGGCCGCTGACGGGAATCGCGGGGACGGTGAGTGCCGGGCGTGATCCCGCGCACTCCGTCCCCGCACTCACGCACTCACGCACTTCCCCTGGGCGTGCCCCTCCGCTGCGCTCCGGGTCGGGCTTCGCGCGCCGTAGGCAACGATACAGCTGTTGCCAACGGCGCCGAGCCCCCGGTTCGCGCCACGGCTGGGCTCGTCGCGCGAACCCCGTGCACGCGCGAACCGGGTTCTCGGCCCTGCGGGCGCGAATCCCTCACGCAACCACGTTGAACGAAAAAGGCGGCCCCGGCGATCCAAGCGCCGGGGCCGCTCTCCTTCTGCCCGAAGCTGCGGATTCCGATGCGGCCGATCCGCTATCGCGGCGCGGCGGTTCGGGCAAGGCGGTGCAGGCGCACGCGCTCCACGTTGTCCGCGTCCATCGCGATGCCCAGAACCCAGTCCGCGCCGATCTGCGTGACGTTCAGGTCGCCCGGCATGCTGACCGTTCCGCGCACGCGGCCGTCCGGCGCGATCACCGTCCAGGTTGCCTGGATCTCGTCGCCGGGCCTGCGTGGATGCTGGGCCCAGAGATTCCCTCCGGATCCGAGAGTAGCGCGGTGTACGCGGGCATGGTCCGCGGATACGGCGCCTTGTCCAGGAGCAGCTCCTGCTGCCGCTGGAAGGTCGCGTCCCCTTCCATGCCGAGGGTGACGAGCGATCTGCGGTACGCCGCGATGTCATCCTTCGTCACCGGTACCGGCTGCGCGCCCAGCCGCACGATCCCGCGCGCACCCCGCCCCGGTTCGTACGCGGTCACCTCATCGCGATCCGCCGTGCCTACCACCGCCATTCCGTTCTGGACCGCGACCACGGTCTGCCGCCCGAACGGCAGCGGGCGCATCAGAAACCCGCCGCCCGCCGGTGTCATCGTCAGCATCTCCGTGCCCGGAAACCGGCCGAGCGGGGACGCCTCGCCCGTACGCCCCAGCAGCGTGTACGTCACCGTGTGGCGCCGCACCCGCGGCTCCGGCGATGCCGACGCGGAGGGCGCGCTTCCCCCAGCCACGATCAGGCGGCCGTCCGGAAGCACACCCGCGGCCTGGGCAAACATCCCCAGCGGCTCGCGCGGCGTAACCACCCGAACCACGTCCCCGGCCGGGCTCAGGACGGTAAGCCGTCCCAGCCCCGCATCCCACGCGGCGATGGAGTCCCCCGGAAGCGCCCCGACCCAGAACAGGCTCTCGAACTCACCCGGCCCGCTTCCGCGGCGGCCGGTGCTGCGTACCAGCCGCCCATCCGGAGAATAGATGCGCACCTGGCTGGTGCCGGCGTTCGCGACGATGATCTGCCCGCGCGGCGTACGGACCGCGGCCATCACTTGGTACAGCTCGGTTCCGGGCCCCTGCGCGCCGATGTCGAGGGCCGGTTGCGCGTTCACGCTCCAGCCCAGCGGCGGCGGCGCGCCCCGGTTTTCGACGATGCGGATTCCCGCGCTGTCCCGGACAGTCGTGGTCAGCGCCGCATCCGACGCGCCGCCGCACGCCGCGGCGAACAGCCCCGCCGCGGACAGCCGGGCAAGCCGGCTCGTCACGGCCGCACGCCCGCGCGTTCCGCCGCCCATTTCTGCACGTACAGGCTCCGTTCCGTCACCTCCATCTTCTTGATCGCGCCGCCCCTCTGCATCAGGGATTGCCGGTGGGCGGCAGCTTCGGCGTTTCCTCACCCGGTGGGGGAGGGCAGGGGATCTGTGTGGCGCCGCACACGCTCCCCGTGCACACCATGAGGTAGCACTTAACCTCCTGCGCGTACGCCAGCCGCGCGGAACCGCCCATGCCCGCGAGGACACCGGCCGTCGCAAGCGCGAGCATGAGCGGCCGACAAGTCTTGCTGCGCATCGTTGTCACTGCGCCTCCACGCGTTCAGATGAATGGCGGAAACAAAACGGGATGCGTCGCGCGCCCACGCGCATGATGATAGTCTCAAAAGGATCGCGCAAGAGTCTTCGTGGGTATTAGAAGACAGTGCCGATCTGGTTCAACACAGGCTTTTCATCGGCTGCTCGCCTATCGCGTCGCGACTGAACGACCATCCTCCGGTCCGTATCAATCAAACCACCAGAGCAGATCCCCCGAAAAACGCAAAAGCCGCCCGGAGGCGGCCTGTGCGATCTGTGCGATACTGGACGACCTACCCGTTCCTACGCGCGCTTGCGAAGGTGCTCGTGCGTGAGGACGATGGGGTCGGACGGCGTGCTTTCCAGCACGTGCAGCAGGTCCGTCTGGTAGCGCGCGTCGCGGGGAACGTCATGGCAGCCGCGGCAGCGGGCCTCGTACGCCTCGTGGCCGCCCACCTGAATGGTCGGGCCCTCGTACGGCGCGGGCTCGCCGTTCACCAGGCGCTGGTTGCGCGTGGCCGGGTTGCCGCACAGCACGCAGATGGCGTGCAGCTTGTCCACCGTTTCCGCCACGGTAAGCACCATCGGCATGGGGCCGAACGCTTCCGCGCGAAAGTCCATGTCGATCCCCGCCACGATCACCCGCACGCCGCGGTCCGCCAGCGCGCTGATCACCTCGACGATTCCGTCATCCAGGAACTGCACCTCGTCGATGGCCACCACCTGCGTGCCGGGCACCACCTTCTCCGCCACCTCGCGCGAGGAGCGCACGGGAACGGCCTCCACGTCGCTTCCGGCGTGCGAGCTGATGGTGCGCACGCCGGCGTAGCGGTCGTCCAGCGCGGATTTGAAGACCTGCACGCGGCGCTTGGCGATGAGCGCGCGGCGCACGCGCCGGATCAGCTCTTCGCTCTTGCCGCTGAACATCACCCCGGTGATGACCTCGATCCAGCCGTGGCCGTCGCCGTGGTACAGCGCGATGTCTCTCAAGTGACTGCCGTGTGGGGGCTTGCGATGCGGAAGACCCGCCGTGGGGGCGCCCTGCGGGCGCGGCGGAAACGGCAACGTAGCCCGCCGCCCGCCCGCACACAAGCCGCCTCAGCGGGGCTTGTTGCGCCGCTCGAACACCACCTCGTCGGCCACCACCATGTAGCGGATCATGCGGTCGTACGCGTCGGGAAAGGCGGCGGCGCGGTCACGGAAGCGGTCGTTGCTGACGATGTACGAATCCAGTTCGCGCGCAAAGCTCAGGATGAAGTAGTCGGCGTCCGTTCCGGCGGGCGCCTGGTGAACCTTGCCCTGCTCGATCCGGAGTTCGTACTCGTCGCGCTGGTCGATCTGGTGGCGCAGCGCCGCGTCGGCCACCACGATGGGCTCGTAGCCCTCTTCCATCAGCTTGCGGACCACCAGCACGATATTCTGAAAGCGGGCCTGCTGCCCCTCGCTGAAATGCGCCACGTTGCTGGCGTCCACCAGCGCCTTTACCCGCCTGGTTCCCTCGTCTCTGTTCTGCTCTTCCGGCATTATCCGCCCTGTCCCGTGTGACATCCGGCCCCTTCCGGAGCCCCGTGTTCGCCCTGTAATCCGCACACGCGGTGCCATGATAGGCCCTCGCGCGTTCCACCGCGAGCCGTTCCCGCGCGTTGCTCCGCTCCCGCAAACGCGCCGCTTTCCGGCCCCGTCCGGGATGAAGATGACGGATGACGACAGGAATGCGGATAACGTCATCCGCCACCGTCGCCGGCCGGAAAAGGCGAGGGCGGTGGATGGGCATCCGGGGATCAGCGCGTGGGCGAAGCGGAGGCCGCCCGGCGTTCGGCCGTTCCTCATCCGCCATCCGCCGTCCATGTGCCGGCACGGCGCGATGACCGTGCGTTCACGCTGGATCGGTTTCTGCGAGCCGTCGCCGCGCGCGTGAATGCGCGCGCCGCATTCCTCCGGATGGCCGATTCATGATTTCGCTCCGCTTCGCCGCGGCCGTGCTGGCCGCGGCGTTTCCGTCGCTGGCGCTGGCGCAGGCCGACACCGCGCGCGTGCAGCCGCTGGACACGGTGACCGTGCAGGCGCTGGGCTCGCCGATTCCCGCGCTGCGGGCGCCCTTTCCCGTCTCCGTGGTGCGCGGCGCGGAGATCCGGCAGGCACGCGCCGGGCTGGCGCTGAGCGACGCGCTTTCCGCCATCCCCGGCGTGCAGGTGGACAACCGCTTCAACTACGCCGTGGGCGAGCGCATCAGCATTCGCGGCTTCGGCGCGCGGGCGCAGTTCGGCGTGCGCGGCGTGCGCGTGCTGGTGGACGGAATTCCCGCCACGCTGCCGGACGGGCAGACGACGCTGAACCACGTGGACCCCGCCGCGCTGGAACGCGCGGAGGTCATCCGCGGGCCGGCCTCGGCGCTGTACGGAAACGCCTCCGGTGGCGTAATCCGGTTGACGAGCATCCCCGCGCCGGACGCGCCGCTGGCGACGGAGCACCGCGTGGTGGGCGGCAGCGACGGGCTGCTGCGGCTGGAAAGCAGCGCGGGCGGACGCTCCGGATCGGCCACGTACCGCGCGTGGGCGTCGCGGCTGCGCTACGACGGCTACCGCCGCCACGCGGACGCCGACAACCTGCTGGGCGGCGGCAGCGTGGGATGGACGCGCGGCGCGGACGAGCTAGGAGCGACGGTGAACTTCGTCCGCTACGAAGCGCGCAATCCCGGCTCGCTGTCCGATTCTCTCCTGCGGGTGGACCGCTCGCAGGCGTTCGCGCGCAACGTGGAGCAGCGGACGGGGGAGGAAGGACGGCAGGCGCAGCTGGGCCTGTCGTGGCGCAGAACGATGGGAGCGGGCGCGCTGGACGTGTCTGCCTACGGCGTGGGCCGCTCGCTGGACAATCCCATCCCCACCAACATCATCGACCTGAGCCGCCGGGTGCTGGGCGGACGCGCGGCGTGGACGGGCGGCGCGGGGCCGCTGCGGTGGACGGCGGGGGCGGAGGGGGCGCGGCAGGCGGACGAACGACGTACTTTCGGCAACCAGGCCGGCGAGCGCGGCGCGGCGGCGCTGGACCAGCGCGAGCGGGTGGGCTTCGCGAGCGCGTTCGCGCAGGGCACGGCGGCGCTGGGACGGCTGCAGCTGCTGGGCGCGCTGCGGTACGACCGCTTCCGCTTTTCGGTGGATGACCGGCTGGTCGCCGCGGACAATCCGAACGACTCCGGCGGGCGCACGCTCTCCGCGCTCAGCCCGGCCCTGGGCGTGTCCGTGGCGGTGATGCGGGACGTGTCGCTGTACGCCAACGTGGCGACCGCGTTCGAAACGCCGACCACGACGGAGCTGGCCAACCGGCCCAGCGGCGCCGGGGGGTTCAACCCGGAGCTGGACGCGCAGCGCACGACCTCGTTGGAGGTGGGCGGCAAGGCGCGGCTGGCGGCGTGGGCGTGGGTGGAGGCCGCCGCCTACCATGCGCGGGTGCGGGACGCGCTGATCCCGTTCGAGGTGGAGGGCGCGCCGGGCCGCGTGTTCTACCGCAACGCCGGGCGGGCGCGGCACCGCGGCGTGGAAAGCAGCCTGATCCTGTCGCCGCGGCCGGGGTGGACCGCGCGGGCGGCCTACACCTGGACGGACGCGCGCTTCGGCCGCTACGTGGTGGGCGACGCGGACCGCGCCGGAACCCGCGTGCCCGGAATCGCGCCGCACCGGGTGGAGGCGTCGCTGCTGGCCTCCCCGGCGCGCGGGCCGTTCGCGGGGATCGACGCGCGCTACGTTTCCGCCACGCCAGTGGCCGACGCGGACCGCGAGGGGCGTCTGGCGTCGCCCGCCTACGCGCTGCTGGACGCGCGGGTGGGATGGGAGGGCGCGGCACGCGGCCGCGTGTCGCCGTTCATCGGCGTGACCAACCTGCTGGACCGCGAATACAACACGTCGGTGGTGGTGAACGCGTTCGGCGGGCGTTATTACGAGCCCGGCCCCGGCCGCGCGCTCATCACCGGCCTGCGCCTGTCGTTCCGCCGCTGACCGCAACCGATCGTCATCGACACTGATGATGATCGGTGGGATGATAACCGGCTGCTGACGGCAATCGATCGTATTCTCATCGGATACGAGTATGATCTGCGGATGGTGATCCGACGATGGTGATCCAGGGAGGATGAACGGAATCCGTCCGCTGACCGACCACGATTTCTGTCGATAGACGAGAGAAGGGCTCCGAAGGCACGCCGGCCTGCGGAGGCGAATCCATCAACCAAAAAGGAACGGGCGGATGCCCCGCGCCCCCAAGAACGCCGAACCCAAGGCCAGCCCGGAAGAGGCGCTGAAGCTGGCGGAAGAAGCGTACGAAAAGCTGGATGCCGCCATGCGCGCGTCCCACGACCTGGACACCACCGAGCGCAATGCATTCCGCGAGCGGCTGTACCCGCTGCGCATGCGCATGCGCGACGAACTGCACAGCCTGCGCGGCGAGATCACGTCGGCGGGGGCGCGCCGCTCGCAGCCGCGCGGCACCGGAATCCGCGGCTCCGAAGGCTGAGCCGCGGGAGACCCGTCATCGCGCAACGGCATCGCCGTCCGAAGCGGATCGCGGATGGCGGCGCGTCCGCTGCCCGGACCGGTTTCATCCAGCGGAACGGCGCTTTTCATCTATCCCGATCCACCTGAACCACTTGCGTGCAGAGGGCGGATCGCGCAACGTGGAACGGCGGAAATCGGCATGCGAAATGCCTGCTCCGCATCCCGGCCGGGAGTGCCGCAAGGCGCCGTCCGGCGGGACCATACGACGCGCTCAGGCGGCCACTGGGGTGCTGGTTGCGCGCGCGGAAACGCGGGAGGCACGCATGCGCTTCACCACCGGCCGCAGGTTGCTCGCCACGCTCCTGATCGCGACTCCGCTGGCGTGCGCGCCCGCGGCCCAGTCCGCCGCTCCGGCGAAGGAAATCACCTCCCTGGGCAAGCCCGGGTGGGTGCGCGTCCTGAACGACGGCAACGCCGACTTCACGCTGTACTTCGTGGCCGACGGCGTAGGATACCGCCTGGGCAAGGTGGCCCGGATGGAACACGCCCGCTTTCGCCTGCCGCACCCGCACGCGCGGTGGTACAGCGTGTCGCTGGTGGCGCAGTCGCCGGGACACACGCCGCTGGCCAGTTCGCCGGCCGTGTGGGAGCCCGGGCAGAACCTGGCCGCGCGCATGAGCCGCGACTACGTGCGAGAGAACTTCGACATGTGGATCGCGCGCTGAAGCCGGGCGCCAATACACGCGGGGCCGCTGGCACAACCGGGCGGCCCCGCTCGCTTTCCCCGCGGCCGCGGGGCGTATGAATCCTGCTCACCTTGCATGCGGCGGAACGGGGTGCTAGTCTTGCCGTTTCCCCCCGGACCCGCGGCATCCGCCGCGCACCGGGCCGCACGACCCAGTTTCGAGAGCGACGATGGCCACGACCTTGACCCCCGAGGCGACGGTGCCCGCCCAGGCGCGCGAAAGCCGGTACGGGTTGGAGAACCACGGGATCCGGAACCCCGGAACCGTTTTCTGGAATCTGAATCCCGTCGAGCTGGTGGAGCACGCGGTCCGGCGCGGCGAAGGCAGGCTGGCGGACGGCGGACCCTTCAACGCCGTGACCTCGCCGCACACCGGCCGCTCGCCCAACGACCGCTTCGTGGTGCGTGAGCCGGGGAGCGAAGAGAACATCTGGTGGGGCAAGGTGAACCAGCCCATTTCGCCCGAGCACTACGACGCGCTGCGCGCCGACGTGATGGAGCACCTGGGCGGGCAGGACCTGTTCGTGCGCGACATGATCGCCGGCGCCGACCCGCGCTATGCGCTCAACGTTCGGGTGATTACGCCCAACGCGTGGCACAACCTGTTCGCGTTCAACATGTTCCGCCGCCCTGAAGAGAGCGCGCTGGCGGACATGGTGCCGGGCTTCACCATCCTGCACGCCCCCGAGTACGAGGCCGATCCGGCCCGCCACGGCACCCGCACCAGCACCTTCATCCTCATCAACTTCGGGAAGAAGGAAGTGCTCATCGGCGGCACCCGCTACGCCGGCGAGATCAAGAAGTCGGTGTTCGGGGTGATGAACTACGTGCTTCCGCTGCAGGGCGTGCTCAGCATGCACTGCTCGGCCAACGTGGGCCCCGAGGGCGATTCGGCGCTGTTCTTCGGTCTGTCGGGCACGGGCAAGACCACGCTCTCCGCCGATCCGGAGCGCGGCCTCATCGGCGACGACGAGCACGGCTGGAGCGACGAGGGGATCTTCAACTTCGAGGGCGGCTGCTACGCCAAGGCCGTGAAGCTGAGCCCCGAGGGCGAGCCGGAGATCTACGCCACCACGCGCATGTTCGGTACGGTGCTGGAAAACTGCGTGCTGGACGACGAGCGCCGAGTGGACTTCGACGACATCAGCATCACCGAAAACACGCGCATCTCGTACCCGCTGCCGTACATCGACAACTTCGTCCCCGACGCGCGCGCCGGGCACCCGAAGACGATCGTGTTCCTGACGGCGGATGCGTACGGCGTGCTGCCTCCCATCAGCCGGCTGACGCCGGAGCAGGCGATGTTCTACTTCCTCTCGGGGTACACGGCCAAGGTGGCCGGCACCGAGCGGGGGGTGAAGGAGCCGCAGCCCACGTTCTCGGCCTGCTTTGGCCAGGTGTTCCTGCCGCTGCACCCGGGTGTGTACGCGGACCTGCTGGGCAAGCGCATCGAGGAGCACGGCAGCAGCGTGTGGCTGGTGAACACGGGGTGGACCGGCGGCCCGTACGGCACCGGCAGCCGCATGAAGCTGAGCTACACGCGCGCCATGGTGCGCGCGGCGCTGGCGGGCGAGCTGGATGGCGGGGCGATGGCCACGGCGCCGTTCTTCAACCTGTCGATCCCCACGGAGATCGCGGGCGTGCCCAGCGAGGTGCTGAACCCGCGCGACACCTGGGCCGACAAGGACGCGTACGACGCCAAGGCCAAGGAACTGGCGAATGCGTTCTGCAGCAACTTCGAGCAGTTTGCCGACCGCGTGCCTGAGGCCGTGAAGAACGCCGGCCCCACGGGCGCCTGATTCGATCGACTGATGGAAACGGGGCGGAGCCGAGGAATCGGCTCCGCCCCGTTTTCGTTTTGGTCGGGGACGGTTCGGCGCGTGGAGCGTAGATCTTCGCGTGCGCGGATTTGCCTGAGCGAATGAATCCGCCGCTCAAACAGCGGTAACCCCCGACACCGGCCGCTGGCGCGTCCGGTTCGGGGCTTCAACAGCATCGGCACCGCGCGCAGCATGCCGAATCCGGCGCTCACGTGTAGGTCTCCCTTTCTTCCGCGGAGCGGGGGAGAGGGCCCAGGGCTGTTTCATACAGGGAGAATGGGTTACTACGCAGGCATGACTCTTTATGAAGTGTTCGGGGAACTGCCCGATGTGCGGCGCGCTCAGGCG